>JALZKG010000078.1 GCA_030859365.1 Gemmatimonadota bacterium | reverse complement strand
ACGCACTTCACTGTGGAGGAGGCGGTGGAGGTGGCCGCGGAGATCGGCGCGGAGCGCACCTTTCTGACGCACCTGACCCACCGCGTCCGTCACCAGGCGCTGGAGGCGACGCTGCCGGCCGGCGTCTTCCCCGCCTACGATGGCCTCACGGTGGAGCTTTGATGCCCAGGATCGACGAAGCTGTCGTTTCCCCGCGGGAGCGCCCCGCCGCCACCGACGAGGCGCCGACTCCACTCCCCGAACGCTGAAGCGCCATGGCAGAAACCACCACCCTGGACTTCAACAACATGCTCCGTCCCCGCCTGGGGGAGGGGCGCGGCATCGACCCGGAGAGGCTCGACCTGTTCGGCGAGCGCTTCCGCGAGGTGCACGCCGACACCGAGCGGCGTAGGGAGGCGGGGGAGCTGGGATTCTTCGACCTCCTGGTCGCCGGGGAGACGGTCGACGCAATCGAGGCGTTCGCGAACGGGGCGGGGCAGGTGTTCGAGAACCTGGTGGTGCTTGGGATCGGCGGCTCCGCGCTGGGGACGACCGCGCTGCGCACGGCGCTCCTCCACCCCCTCTGGAACGAGCTGGACAGCGAAGGGCGGGACTTCTTTCCGCGCCTGTACGTGCTGGACAACGTCGATCCGGCCACCTTCGGCGCCTTTCTGGACCGCATCGATCTGCGCACCACCCTCTTCAACGTGGTGTCCAAGTCCGGGGGGACCGCGGAAACCATGAGCCAGTTCATGGTGGTCCGGCAGCGGCTGGAAGCGGAGCTGGGCGAGGCTTATCGCGGCCACCTCCTCTTCACGACCGATCCCGAACGGGGAGTGCTCCGGCAGCTCGCCCGGGAGGAGGGGATCGGCACCCTCCCCATCCCCGCCAGCGTGGGCGGGCGATTCAGCGTCCTTTCCGCCGTGGGGCTCCTGCCGGCGGCGATGACCGGAATCCCGATCCGCGAGCTGCTGGAGGGCGCGCGCGGGATGGACGAGCGCTGCCGCGCCCCGGAGCTGCGCGACAACCCCGCGGGGATGTTCGCGGCGCTGCAGTACCTCGCCGACACCGAGGCCGGCGCCCCCATCCATGTGATGATGCCGTACTCGGACCGCCTCCGTGACGTCGCCGACTGGTTCCGGCAGCTCTGGGCGGAAAGCCTCGGCAAGCAGCGGGATCGCGCGGGGGAGGAGCGCTTCGTCGGCCCCACGCCGGTCAGGGCGCTCGGCGCCACCGACCAGCACTCGCAGGTGCAGCTCTACATCGAGGGCCCCTTCGACAAGACCATCACCTTTCTGGTGGAGCGGGAGGGGGCGAGCGACGTCCAGATCCCCGAGCTATACGGCGAGGTCGGGGAGCTGGGCTACCTGGGCGGCCACACCCTGGGGGAGCTGCTCCGCGTCGAGATGAACGCCACCGAGGCGGCGCTCGCCCGCCGCGGCCGGATGAACATGACCATCGAGCTGCCGCGGGTGGACGCCCGCTCGCTCGGGGGTCTGCTCTTTCTGCTCCAGGTCGCGACGGTGTACGCCGGCGGGCTGTACGGCGTGGATCCGCTCGACCAGCCGGGGGTCGAGCTGGGGAAGCAGCTCACCTATGGCATCATGGGGCGCGCCGGCTTCGAGGCGCAGCGGGAGGAGTGGGAGGGGCGCGAGCCGAAGCGCCCCGAATGGCGGATCGGGTAGGGATCCGCGCCCCGCGCCACGGGTAGTACTCCGCGCTGGCTCACGTACCGATTTCCCGGGGAGGATACACCGATGGAGAGGTTGAAAGTCGTTGGCCTGATGACGCTGATGACGCTGCTGCTGGTGGGGATCGGTGGCTACGTCGGCGGGAACAGCGGCGCGACGATGTTCTTTGTGATCTCGCTGGCCATGAACTTCGGGATGTACTGGTTCAGCGACAAGATCGTCCTGAAGCAGTACAAGGCACACGTCGTCCAGCCGGGCGAGGAGGGTGGACGCTTCGACGCGCTCTACACGATGATCGACCGGCTGCGGCAGAACGCCGGGCTCCCCATGCCGACCGTCGCCGTGTCGGAGCAGATGCAGCCCAACGCCTTCGCCACCGGACGCAACCACAAGCACGCGGTGGTGTGCGTCACCCGGGGGATGTGGGAGTTGGTAGCCCGGGGGCAGATGACGCAGGACGAACTGGAAGGGGTGATGGCGCACGAGCTGGCGCACATCAAGCACCGCCACATGCTGGTGGGGACCATCGCGGCGAGCATGGCGGGCGCGATCATGCTCATCGGCCGCATCCTGCAGTTCGGCGCCATCTTCGGCGGTGGGCGCGGCGGCGAGCGCGGCGGCGGCAATCCGCTGGCGCTGATCGCCCTCGCCATCCTGGCCCCTCTTGCCGCGATGGTGGTGCAGATGGCCATTTCCCGCCGCAACGAATTCGTGGCCGACGCGGGCGGGGCCGCCATCTCCGGCAAGCCGCTGGCGCTGGCGAGCGCGCTCCGCAAGATCGAGACGATCGCGCGCGGCCACCCGATGGAGGTGACCCCCTCCGCCGCCCACATGGCGATCATCAACCCGCTCGCCGGCATGGAGGGGGTGAGCAACCTGTTCCGCACCCACCCGCAAACCGACGACCGGGTGGCTCGGCTTCAGCAGATTGCCGGGGAGCAGGACGTGGTGCGTCTGACTCGCCCCCGTTGAACCCCTACTCCGACCGCACGCTGGTCGTCCTGAACCCCTCCGCGGGGCAGGACGATCCCACCCGAATGCGCCGCCTGCTGGGCGGCGCATTCGCCGTTCGGGGCGCGGCGTTCGACCTGGTGGAGACGGCGCGAGCGGGCGACGCGGTGGCGCACGCGCGCCGCGCCGTGGCCCTCGGC
>JALZKG010000034.1 GCA_030859365.1 Gemmatimonadota bacterium | reverse complement strand
GCGGGACTCGCTCCCGCTGGCGCTCCCCGCACCCGTTCCGCCGCCGCCCGAGCCTCCCGCGGCTGAACCGGAAGCCGGCGCCGTCGTCTTCCGCCCCGGGATGACGATGCGCGACCTGGAGCGGGAGGCGATCCGCGCGGCGCTGGAGGAGGCACGGGGCAACCGGCGCCGGGCGGCGGAGGCGCTGCAGATCGGCGAGCGGACCCTTTACCGCAAGATCAAGGAGTTCGGGCTGGAGGGGGGGTGACCAGAACCTGCTGGTCCAGCACCGTCCCTCCCGCCCATCCGGTGCCCCGGAACTCGTGCACGACCCGCAGGCGGTACTCGCCGGGGGCGAGATCGCGGATGGTCGCGGTGTACTCGAAGGCCCCAATGGCGGCGATGCAGATCTCGCCGCTTCGCTGGATGGTCACCTCAAGGGTCAGCTCCGATCCAGAGCGCCGCAGGGCTCCGCTGATCTCCCGGCAGGGGTCCGGGGTGGAGAGTCCGGCTTCGACCACGATCCGGCCCTCGGAACCGGTGACCGTCAGCTCCGGACGCTCCGCGTAGGCACCGGACGTGGCAGGGCGAGAGGTGAAGTCGAGCGCCGATGGCTCGGACGTGAGGGGGAACGAGCACGCGGCGAGCGACAGCAGCATGGGGAGGCAGGTGCGGATCATCCGGGGCTCCGGCGAAGAGGCGAACGGGAGAACTTGCCCCGGAGACGCTCAGGCCGGGAGGTTTGTGACACTTCAGTCAGCCGGAGGCGCGTCCAGCGGGTCCGCGGAGTTCGGAAAGAGCAGCTCCCCCAGCGTTTCCAGCAGCTCCTCGCGCCCCTCGCCGTTCAGCGCGGAAAAGGGAATCACCTGGTCGGCGTCGATGCCGAGCGTGGCCACGCCGTCGCGGACCGCCTCCGCCTGCTTGGTGCGGTTAAGCTTGTCGATCTTGGTCATGACGAACAGGGTGGGAACCCCGAGCTCCGCGAGAAAGTCGACGGCGCGGAGGTCGTCGGGAGTCGGGCCCTGGCGAGCGTCGACCAGTTGGACCACGCCGGCGAGATCCGTCGAGGCAGACAGGTGTCCGCGGATCAGTGGCTCCCATCGCTCCCGCAGCGCCTGCGGGACACGCGCGTAGCCATACCCGGGGAGATCGACCACGAAGAACACCCCCCGATCGCTGCGGACGCGATAGAAGTTCACCTCCTGAGTCTTGCCGGGCTGCTGGGACACCCGGGCGATCGCCGTCCGGGTCCGCCCGAGCAGCCGGTTGATCAGCGAGGACTTGCCCACGTTGGAGCGACCGGAAAAGGCCACGTGGGGAATGCCCCTCGCGGCCTCCGGGATCGCCTGCCCCACCTGGCCGATGGCCCCGGCGAACTCCACGTCCAGGATGCGCACCCGCTAGGCTTCCTTTTTTCGTTTCGGTTCGGCGGCGAGCACCAGCAGCGGCGGGACGCGGTCGGTGACGCACTCGGGGGTGATCACGACCTCGCGGACATCGGTGCGGCAGGGGATCTCGAACATCACGTCGCGGACGAGGTTCTCGATCACCGCGCGCAGCCCTCGCGCCCCGGTGCCGCGGCGGATCGCCTCCCGGGCGATGGCGCGGATCGCCCCCGGGTCGAAGGTGATCCCGACCCCGTCCATCCCGAAGATCTTCTTGTACTGCTTGATCAGCGCGTTTCTGGGCTCCGTGAGGATGCGGACCAGCGCGTCCTCGTCCAGGTCGTCCAGGGTGACCGTCACGGGAAGACGTCCGACCAGCTCGGGGATCAGACCGAAGCGGAGCAGGTCCTCCGGCTCGGTCTGGCGGAAGATGTTTTCGCCGTCCTCCGGCTTTGCGACCGGCCCGTTGCCGCCGAAGCCGATCTGTCGCTTGCCGATCCGCGACTCGATGATCTTTTCGAGGCCGTCGAAGGCGCCACCGCAGATGAACAGGATGTGGCGGGTGTTGATCTGGATGTACTCCTGCTGCGGGTGCTTGCGCCCTCCCTGGGGCGGCACCGAAGCCGTGGTCCCCTCCAGGATCTTGAGCAGCGCCTGCTGCACCCCTTCGCCCGAAACGTCGCGGGTGATAGAGGGGTTCTCGCTCTTGCGCGCTACCTTGTCGATCTCGTCGACGTAGATGATCCCCCGCTCGCAGTCGGCCACGTTGAACTCCGCGGCCTGGAGGAGGCGGACTAGGATGTTCTCCACGTCCTCGCCCACGTATCCCGCCTCGGTGAGCGTGGTGGCGTCGACGATGGTGAAGGGGACGCGCAGCGTGCGGGCGAGCGTCTGCGCCAGCAGCGTCTTTCCGACGCCGGTGGAGCCGATCAGCATGATGTTGGACTTGTCCAGCTCGACGTCGTCCAGCACGCCGCTGGGGCCCCGCCGCGGCTCCGCCCCGGCGTTGACCCGCTTGTAGTGGTTGAAGACGGAAACGGCCAGCGTCTTCTTCGCTTCCTCCTGCCCGACCACGTACTGATCCAGGATCTCCTTGATCTCCCGGGGGGTGGGGATCGGGGTTTCCTCGTGGGAGCTTTCCTTGACCTCCTCCTCGGCGAGGATCTCGTTGCAGAGCGAGATGCACTCGTTGCAGATGTAGACCGACGGTCCGGAGATGAAGCGCTTGACCGAGTCCTTGGACTTGCCGCAGAACGAGCAGCGCAGGTGTTTTTCGCTGGCCATGGTGTGTTGGCTACACGCCGGTTTCGGAGACGGCGTGCTCCACCTCCACCACCTCTCCGCGCTTGCTGATCACGTGGTCGATCAGCCCGTACTCCCTGGCTTCGGGGGGGGCCATGAAGCGGTCGCGATCCAGATCCTCCATGATTCGCTCCAGCGGCTGCCCGGTGCGCTCCGCGTAGATCTCGTTCAGCCGCTCCCGGATGAACAGGATTTCGCGGGCCTGGATCTCGATGTCCGCGGCCGTTCCCTGGCTGCCGCCGGAGGGCTGGTGCAGCATGATCCGGGAGTTGGGGAGCGCCGAGCGCTTGCCCTTGGTGCCGGCGGCGAGGAGAAACGATCCCATGCTCGCCGCGAGGCCCATGCAGATGGTGGCGACGTCGCAACTCAGGAACTGCATGGTGTCGTAGATCGCCATCCCGGAGTACACCTGACCGCCGGGGCAGTTGATGTAGATATAGATGTCCTTTTCCGGATTGTCGGCCTGGAGAAAGAGCAACTGGGCGATGACGATGTTGGCGACGTTGTCGTCGATCGGCGTGCCGATGAAGACGATCCGGTCCATCAGCAGCCGGGAGAAGATGTCGTACGACCGCTCCCCGCGGCTGGAGCGCTCGATCACGTAGGGTGCGTAGATGGGCATCGGGTTCAGGCCACCGTGTTCTGGGAAAGGAGGTGCTCGAACACCTTGTCCTCCGTGATCTCGTTTTCAAGTGCCTGCAGCTGGCCCGACTTTTCGAGCTGGAGCCACACCTCGCTGGCGCTGCGCTCGTGCCTAGCCGCGATCTCCTCCACACGGGCGTCGACCTCGTCCTGGGTGGCCCGAAGCCCCTCGCGTTCGGCGAGGTGCTCCACCACCAGCATCCGCTTCAGCGTGCCCTCCGCCTGCGGCCGAAGGATCTGCTGCATCTGCTGCATCTGCTCCTCCTGCTCGGGAGTGCGGGGCTGGTCCGGCTGCGGGCGCGGTGCGCCGATCATGTGCTGCAGGGAGCGCTCCGTCATCGAGCCCGGTACGTCGAAGGGGTTCGCTTCCAGGATACGCGCGACCAACTGGCCCCGGAGATCCGCATCGGCTCGGCGCTCCGCGTCCTCCCGAAGATCGGTGAGGATCCGCTCGCGCAGCGCCTCCATGCTGCCGAAATCCCCCACCGCGCCGGCGAAGGCGTCGTCCGCCTCCGGGAGGCGCTTGCGCTCGGCCCGCACCAGGCGGATGTGCAGCCGCTGCTCCTGCCCCGCCTGCGCGGGGTCCCCGAAGTCGTCGGGGAAGCGGACGGTGAAGTCGTCGCCGGCGCCCGGGGCGAGCGTCATGATGGCTTCCTCCACCAACGGAATCGCCTGTCCCTCGCCCAGAACGAAGCGGTAGCTGCGCGGGGAGGCCTCCCCCCCCTCCGCCTCGTCGAGCGCGGTGATCTCTACGGTGGTCTGATCTCCGTAGTCGGGCCGCTGTTCCGCCTCCAATGGCACCCACTCGCCACGCTCGTCGAGGAGGCGGTCGATCACCCCGTCCACCTCGGCCTCGCCCACCTCCAGCACGGGACGGGACACGCTGAAGCCCGAGACGCGCTCCAGCTTGACCTCGGGCTGCACCTCGAAGCGCACCTCGAACCGCAGGTCCGACTCGGGCTCGTAACGGACGTTCTCCACCTCGCCCTGGGTGATCGGCTGGAAGCCCCGGGACTCGAGCGCTTCCCGATATGCGTCCTGGATCACCTGGTCCAGGGTCTGCTGTTCGATGGAAGGGCCGAAGTGCTTTTCCACCACCTTCGGCGGGAGCTTGCCTGCGCGAAAGCCGGGGAGCCGGGCCCGTTGGGCCACCTGCCCGGCGACGGAGGTGCGGACGCGCTGTACCCTCGTCTGGGGGACGGTGATGGAGAGTCGGCGGCTCCAGGACTCGGGCTCCTGGACGTCGATCTGAAGGTCGGTCGAATCGGGGGACATCCGCTGCGCCGGTGGATTCGGAAAGGATGCGCGACGCGCGATGCGAAAGGGGGGACTCGAACCCCCACGGCCGGAGCCACTGGATCCTAAATCCAGCGCGTCTACCATTCCGCCACTTTCGCTCGGGCCTCGCCAGAGGTCGGAATATAGACGAGGGGGGAAGGAGGGTCAACGGAAGCCGCGGACCCCTCCAACTCCCCCTCGCGCGCCGCCGGCTACCCGCCAATCCGGATGTTGGCGATCCGCTGCTGCCCCTCGGGATCCTCCAGCACCAGCTGGAGGATCTGCCCGGAGCGCTTCCCGGCCACGATCCGGCTGAACTGCGCCGCATCCGTCACCGGTTGCCCGTCGGCGCGGACGATCTTGAAGCCGCGGATCACCCGCTCGGAGGCGGGGCCGTACGGCTGCACCTCGGTGACGATCACCCCGGTAGGATTCGGGTAGCCGAGCTGGAGCCGCTGATTGAAAGCCGGGGTGAGCGGTTCGAAGCTGAAGCCGAGTCGGGCATCGGCGGCGGGTGCGGCCGCCGGCGTTTCGGCTGCCGCGGCGGCTGTCCTCGCGGCGGGGGCCTCCATGAGCTGCACCCGGAACTGCTGCCGCCGACCGCCCCGGATCGCCTCGAGCGTCACCGTTTCCCCCGGCTGCTGGGTGCGGATGACGCGCTGCAACTCGTTGACGCGCTGCACCGGCTGGCCGTTGACCGCCACGACCACGTCGCCCTGCCGGAGCCCGGCGCGCTGCGCGGGGCTGTCCACGCCGCTGAAGCCCTGGATCAGCACGCCGGCAACGGAGGGGAGCCGGTACACCTCGGCGTCCTCGGGGAAGACGTCCGCGATCGAAACCCCCAGGATCGGACGGCGCACCCGGCCGTAGCGAATCAGGTCGTCCGCCACGCGACGGGCGAGCTCCACCGGCACCGCAAAGCCGTAGCCTGCGGAAAGCCCGGTGCGGGAGGCGATGGCGGTGTTCACCCCGACCACGTCGCCGCGCAGGTTCACCAGCGGGCCGCCGGAGTTGCCCGGGTTGATCGCCGCATCCGTCTGGATGAAGTCTTCCACCGCGTTGCCAGCCAGCCCCTGCTCCATGTTTCCGCCGAGGATGTCCAGCTTGCGGCCCTTTGCGCTCACGATTCCGGAGGTCACGGTCAGCCCGAGGTTGAGCGGGTTGCCGACGGCGAGCACCCACTCCCCGACGCGGGTGCTCCCCCCCTCCGCGAAGCGGGTGGTCGGAAAGTTCTGCCCATCCACCTTGATCACCGCGATGTCGGTCGTGGGGTCGCGTCCGACGAGCCGTGCGCTCAGCCGGCGGTTGTCCTGGAGGACCACGTCGATCCGGTCCGCCCCCTCGATCACATGGTTGTTGGTGACGATGTAGCCGTCCCCGGTGATCAGAAAGCCGGAGCCTCCGGCCACCTGGGTTTCCGGCTGCTGCGGCATGGGGAAGCCCGGGAACATCTCCTGGAAGCCGGGGGGGAGCTGCTGCTGCATGGGGCGGCCACGGCCGCGCTGGTCACGCGAGGTGGTGATGGAGACCACCGCCGGGGTGACCGACTCCGCGATGGAGATGAAGGCCTGACTCAGCTCCGCCACGGGTTGAACCTCGGAGCGGGAGGGGGCGCTCTGCAGCAGTGCCGCCTGCGAGCCGGAGGTCCACTCCAGCCCGGAAGCAAGGAGGATTCCTCCGGTGAAGGCGGCCGCGGTCACGGCGATCAGCCGGGCTTTGGCGCGGACGGGATCGAGCATTCGCATGGAAGGTTGCGGGTACGGAACGGGAGGGCGTTGCCTCCAGACGATGATACTGGTGCTCCGACGTGGTGTTCCGGAACACGCCGGCCCCACGTCCAAACCTTCGGACGCGGGGCCGGCCGAACGTCTGCCGCGGCGGGAGGGCTACCGCTTCTCCTCGTCCACGATCTCGTAGTCGGCGTCCACCACGTCCTCGTCGGCCGCCGGAGTAGCCTGGGCGGTTGCATCGTCCTCGAAGCCCGCGCCGGCGGTGGCGCCCCCGCTGAAGCCCGCGTCCGCACCCGCCTCGGCGCCCTGCGCCTGGTACATCTGCGCGCCGGCGGCGCTGTAGGCCTGGCTGAGCGCCTCCTGCGCGGCGGTGATCTCCGCCCCGTCGTCCTGCTTCAGCGCGCGCCGGGCACGCTCCAGCGCCTCGTTCAGGGAGCTCTTTGCCGACTCGTCCAGTTTGTCGTCCCACTCCTTGAGGTTCTTTTCGACCTCGTACGACAGGGTGTCGAGCCGGTTGCGCGCCTCGATCTGCTCGCGGCGCTCCTTGTCTTCCGACGCGTGCTGCTCCGCGTCGCGTACCATCTTGTCGATCTCCTGCTCCGACAGCCCGCTGGACGCCTCGATACGGATCTTCTGCTCCTTGCCGCTCGCCTTGTCCTTCGCGGAAACGTGCAGGATGCCGTTGGCGTCGATGTCGAACGTCACCTCCACCTGGGGCATGCCCCGGGGAGCCGGCGGGATCCCCGTCAGCTGGAACTTGCCGATGGTCTTGTTGTAGGCCGCCATCTCGCGCTCGCCCTGCAGGACGTGGATCTCCACCGTGGTCTGGTTGTCCTCGGCGGTCGAGAACGTCTCCGACTTTTTGGTGGGGATGGTGGTGTTGCGTCCGATCAGCGTGGTGAACACCCCCCCGAGCGTCTCGATCCCCAGCGACAGCGGGGTGACGTCGAGCAGCAGCACGTCCTTGACGTCGCCCGCGAGCACGCCGCCCTGGATGGCGGCGCCGATCGCGACCACCTCGTCCGGGTTGACGCCCCGGTTCGGCTCCTTGCCGAAGAAGTCCTTGACGACCTGCTGGATCTTGGGGATGCGGGTTGAGCCGCCGACCAGGATCACCTCCTCGATCTGGTCCGGCTTCAGCCCGGCATCCTCGAGCGCCTTCTTCATCGGCGTCAGCGTCCGCTGCACCAGATCGTCCACCAGCGACTCGAACTTGGCGCGGGAGAGCGTCACGTTCAGGTGCTTCGGACCCTCCTGCGTCGCGGTGATGAAGGGGAGGTTGATGTCCGTCGAAATGGTGGTCGACAGCTCCATCTTCGCCTTTTCCGCCGCCTCCTTGAGCCGCTGCAGCGCCATGGGATCCTTGGACAGGTCGATCCCCTGATCCTTGCGGAACTCCTCCACCAGCCAGTCGATCACCCGCTGGTCGAAGTCGTCGCCGCCCAGGTGGGTGTCGCCGTTGGTCGCCTTCACCTCGAAGACGCCATCACCGAGCTCCAGGACGGAGATGTCGTAGGTGCCGCCGCCAAGGTCGTACACGGCGATCTTCTCATCCTTCTTTCTGTCCAGACCGTACGCGAGCGCGGCCGCCGTCGGCTCCTTGATGATGCGGAGCACGTCGAGCCCGGCGATCCTGCCGGCGTCCTTGGTCGCCTGCCGCTGCGCATCGTTGAAGTACGCGGGGACGGTGACCACCGCCTGAGTCACCGTCTGCCCCAGGTAGTCTTCCGCGGTCTGCTTCATCTTCTGCAGGATCATCGCGGAGATCTCGGGGGGCGTGTACGCCTTGTCGGAGTTGGCGATCTCCACCTCCACCAGGCCGTTCTGCCCGTTCTTGATTTGGTAGGGGACCTTCTTCGCCTCGTCCTGCACCTCGCCGGCCTTGCGGCCCATGAAGCGCTTCACGGAGAAGATGGTGTTCTGCGGATTGGTGATCGCCTGCCGTCGGGCCACCTGCCCGACGAGGCGCTCGCCGTCCTTGGTGAACGCCACCACCGACGGGGTGGTACGTCCCCCTTCCGCGTTCGGGATCACGACCGGGTCGCCGCCTTCCATCACGGCGACGACCGAGTTCGTGGTCCCCAGGTCGATTCCGATTACCTTTGCCATGGATCCTCTGGTTCGTTCGAAGGGGATTTCCCGCGCCCTCGCCTGCTGCCGGGGTGTGCGAGACTGCGGTGTGGCCGTGCAACGGGTATGCCACCTTCAGGGCTCCTGTTTCTGCCGATGCGGCAGCATGTGCGCAACACTGCGCCAGGGTGACACGCTCGCGCGGTTGACGAGCCCCGGGAGCCGGCGTACTGTGTCGCCCTTTCCCCCTCGCCCGGCGACATGATCGACACCCCCCTCGACGAGACCGTACGATTTCTGCGCGAGCGAGCGCCCGGGCCGCCCCGGGTGGTGCTGGTGCTCGGTTCGGGCCTGGGCGGGCTCGCGGAGGAGATCGAGAACCCCACCCGCGTGCCGTACGAGGAGATCCCGGGCTTCCCCCGCTCCACGGTGGCCGGGCACGCGGGAGCGTTGCTCTTCGGCCGGTGGGAGGGGGTGGAAGTCGCGGCGATGCAGGGGCGCTTCCACCTGTACGAGGGGTGGAGCCCGGAGCAGGTTGCCCGTCCGATCCGCGCGCTCGGGTCGCTCGGCGCGAGCGCCATGCTGCTGACCAACGCGGCGGGGGGGATCCGCCCGGGGCTGCGGCCTGGCGATCTGATGCTGATCTCCGACCACATCAACCTGACCGGGCGCAACCCACTTGCCGGTCCGGTCGCGGAGGGGGAGGAGCGCTTCCCCGACATGACGGAGCCGTACGACGCCGGGCTGCGCACGGCCGCGGCGGAGACCGCGTTGGAGCTGCGGGTACCGGTCACCGACGGGGTGTACGCGGCGGTGCTGGGCCCGAGCTACGAGACCCCCGCGGAGATCCGCATGCTCGCCCGGTTGGGGGCGGACGCCATCGGGATGTCCACGGTGCCGGAGACCATCGTGGCGCGCGCTCGGGGGATGCGGGTGCTGGGGATCTCGTGCATCACCAACCTGGCGGCCGGTCTGGGCGGCGGGCCGCTCTCGCATGCAGAGGTGACGGAGACCGGAGCCCGGGTGCGCGACCGGCTGGCCGCGCTGGTGCGCGGGATCCTGCCGCGGATGGTGGCGGCGTGAACCGGCCGGAGTGGCTCGGGATCATCGTCGCCCTTGCGATCGGCGGGATCGTACGGCTGCTCCGGCTCCCGATCCCGGCTCCCCCAACGGTCTACGGAGCGCTGATGGTGCTTGGCCTCACACTTGGCTACCTGGCCGTCGATTTTTGGCTCCGGCGCTGAAGGCGCGCGGGGACGCCGTGGCGCAGCGGACCGTGCCCGGCGCCGAGGCCAGGGGCGGCCTCCATCGCCCGGTGCACGTAGTCCAGCGCGTCGGCCACCGCCTCGGCGAGGGGGCGGCCCAGCGCCAGCCCCGCCGCGACCGCCGCGGAAAGGGTACAGCCGGTGCCGTGCGTGTGACGCGTCTGGATCCGGGCGCGGCGCCACTCGTGCCACTCCATGCCGTCCCACAGGATGTCCACCAGATCGTCGCCCTCCAGGTGGCCGCCCTTGAGCAGCGCCGCGCCGGCACCTCGCTCCACGAGTGTCTCCGCCGCCCGCCGCATTCCGTCCGGCGAACGGACCGGCTCGCCGACCAGCAGCGACGCCTCGTCCAGGTTGGGGGTGACCAGCGCGGCGAGGGGGAGCAGCTCCGCGGCGAGCGTCTGCTCCGCGTCGCGGTCCAGCAGGCGGTCCCCGCTGCTGGCCACCATCACCGGGTCGAGCACGTAGCGCGGGAGCTGGTGCTCCCGGATGGCGGTCGCTACCGTACGCACCAGTTCCGCGGTGGCGAGCATTCCGCTCTTGCACGCCGCCGGGGCGAGGTCGTCCGCGACGGCGCGGATCTGAGCGCGGACCGTGTCCAGCGGGATGGGGTGGACCCCGCCGACCCCGTGGGTGTTCTGGACCGTGACGGCGGTCAGCGCGGTGGTGCCGAAAACCTGGAAGGCTTCAAAGGTCTTCAGATCCGCCTGGATGCCGGCTCCGCCGCCGGAGTCCGAGCCCGCGATCGTCAGCACCACCGGAAGCGTGGCCGAAGTCACGGAAGACCGGGCGGCAGGAGCAGCGGCGGCGGCAGAGCCCGGAGCCGCGTGAGAAAGACCGGGTACGACTTCACGTCGCGGGTCAGCGCGGGGGCTGGGACCGCCAGCTTTCCGATCTGCCGGTGGGAGTGATCGATCCGTTCGCGCGTGATGGGGTGCGTGGCAAACCACGCGGCCAGCTCGCTGGCATCCTCCGCGTACTCGTCGCGCATCAGGTCGGAGAGAAAGCGGGTCATCCCCCGCGGGTCGACCCCCGCGTCGAGCAGATAGCGTACGGCGAGCCGGTCCGCCTCCAACTCATCTGCGCGCGAGTGCCGCGCGGACCAAACGGCGTCGCCCACCCCGATCGCGCTTTCCCGCAGCAGACCCGGCTCCCCTCCGAGAGTCAAACGGTACAGCATCGAAACGAGGGAGCCGGTGCGTAGCTGCCGCTCCAGCATCTGCACCCCGTGGCGCGCGGCGACGTGGCCGATCTCATGCCCCAGCACCGCCGCCAGTTGCGAGTAGTCCTCGGTACGTTCGATCAGGCCGCGGTTCAGGTAGACGTGGCCTCCGGGGAGGGCGAAGGCGTTCACCTCCGGGGAGTTGACGACGTAGAAGCGGTACTGCAGATCCGGACGCGCGCTCGAGCGCGCGATCTGCGTCCCGATGCTCTGCACGTACAGGGTCACTGCCGGATCCTGCACCAGGGGGATGTGCTCGTTGATGTGCTGCGCAAGCTGATTGCCGAGCGTGCGCTCCCGCTCCTCGCCGATGCAGCCGGCGAGGAGCGGGAGGAAGAGCAGGCCGAAGAAGCGCTTCACCGCGTGTTCTGCCGCGGCGCGGCGGGGAGCTGGCGGACGCGGTTCTTGAACTGCTGGAAGGAGCGGTCGTCGGTGGCCAGGCTTCCGCCCCGGGCGCCGGGGGTCTGCTGGATCGCCTGCTGCACCCGCGTGATCCGTTCCTCGGTACCGGGGTGGGTGGCGAACCACTGCAGCGCACCTGGGGTGCGGCGCTCCTCTTGGAGAAGCTTCTGGAAAAAGGTGACCATCCCCTGCGGGTTGATCCCCGCGCGGGTGACAACCTGGACGCCCACCGCGTCCGCCTCGCGCTCGGCGTCGCGGCTGTAGCCGGCGAAGACGAGGCTGCCGACGCCCTGAACCGCGCCCTGCTCGACGGCTCCCGGGCTGCGTCCGCCGAGAAGGATCCCGTACACGACCCCGAGCCCCAGATTGGCGTTCTGCGCCTTTTGCAGCCGCTCCACGCTGTGCCGCTCGGAAACGTGCGCCACCTCGTGCCCCAGCACCCCGGCGAGCTCCGAAAGGTTGGCGGCGCGCTCGATCAGCCCGCGGTTGACGTAGATGTGCCCGCCCGGAACGGCGAAGGCGTTGACTACGTCGGAGTTGACCACGTAGAAGGTGTAGCGTATCCCGCGCGGGTCCGCCTGGCGGGCCAGCCGGCTCCCCAGACCATTGATGTAGCTGTTGATCGTCCCCTCACGTACAATCGGCAGCTGGCGGTTGATCTGCGCCGCGTACTCGGCGCCCGCCTGAACCTCCTGCTGGGTGGTGAGCGCGGGGGCGCACCCCGACGCCGTGGCGACCGATCCCGCGACGAACAGCGGAAATAAACCGCGACGGATACCTATCTTCCATGATCGCATGATGCAAAGCTCCTTCGTTGGTTGGCAGTTCTTTGCTTGGAGGACCAAGGGGCAAGTCCCGGACCAGATGCGCCGGTGCTGAGCAGGGCCGAAGAAACGCAGCTTCGCGCCCTGCGAAGTCGGCGGAATCGCCAGGCGGAGGGCCGCTTTCTGGCCGAGGGAGTACGCGTCGTGGAGGATCTGCTCGCTTCCACGCTGGATGTCGCCTTCGTCGCCGCAGCGTCCTCGCTGGAGTACAGCGAACGCGGCGCAGGGTTGCGTGCCGCCGCCGAGCGGCGGGGGGTCGCGTGGCGGGTCGCCCCCGACGCCGAGCTGGAGCGGCTCGCGGAAACGGACACCCCGCAGGGGGTGCTGGCCGTCGCGAGGACGCCGCGGCACGCCCTGCAACATGTGCCGACCGACGGCGACCCCTCGGT
>JALZKG010000014.1 GCA_030859365.1 Gemmatimonadota bacterium | reverse complement strand
CCGCCATGGCGAGCACCGGCGTGATCAGCGAGGCGGATGCGGCGGCGGGACAGAGGCAGCCGATCGCGCTCGCCCCCCCGAGCGGCGCGATCCGGGCTCCCTATTACGTGGAGCGGGTGCGCGCGGAGCTGGAAGAGCGCTTCGGGGAGCTGCTCTACACCGGGGGGTTGCGCATCCATACCGCGCTCGACCCGAAGCTGCAGGCGACGGCGGAAACGGCGCTGGAGGAGCACCTGAGCGAGGTGGAGGGCGGCGCGTACGGCGCATTTCCCCACCCTACCTACGCTGCGTACACCGCGCAGCTCGGTGACGACGAGCCCACCGGGAACATTCCGTACCTGCAGGGGCTGGTCGTGGTGATGGACCCGATGACGGGAGGCGTCCGCGCGCTGGTGGGGGGGCGCGACTGGGAGCAGTCGCAGTTCAACCGCGCCACGCAGGCGCTCCGGCAGCCGGGCTCCGCGTTCAAGCCCTTCATCTACGCGGCGGCCCTGGAGAAGGGGCGGTCCCCCAACTACACCGTCTCGGACGGGCCTCTATCCATCGCGATGGGTGACGGCACGGTGTGGAGCCCGCGCAACTACGGCGGGGACTACGGAGGGCCCACCACGCTGCGGGCGGGGTTGCGCCATTCCAGGAACATGGTGGCCATCCGCCTGGGGCGTGAAACGGGGATCGCCCAGGTGCGCGATGTCGCGAAGCGCTCGGGGATCGAAACGCGCATCCCCGGCTACCCCTCCGTCTATCTGGGCTCGGCGGGGGTCGTCCCCCTTCAGTTGATCTCCGCGTACGCGCCGTTCGCGAACGGCGGCTTCCGGGTCGAGCCGCGCTTCGTCACCCGGGTGGAGGACAACCAGGGACGGCTGCTCTGGGAGCCCCCGCACTACCCGCGTCCGGCGATGAACCCGGCGACCGCCTGGATCATGACCGACATGCTCCGCGAGGTGGTGGACCGGGGAACCGGCTACAACGCCCGCAACCCCGCCGTCGGCAACCTTCCCTACACCATCCCCGCCGCCGGGAAGACCGGGACCACCAACGACGCCACCGACGTGTGGTTCGTGGGCTACACCCCGGAACTGCTCGCGGGCGTGTGGATCGGGATGGACCAGCCCCGCACCATCCTGCGCGGCGCGACGGGCGGCGGAATCTCCGTCCCCGTCTGGGCGAAGGTGATGCACGCCGCGTACGACGGACGCGAGCCGCCCGCGGAGTGGACCCGTCCGCCCGGGGTGGTCACCCGCCGCATCAGCGGTGGCCGCGCCGTGACCGCCGACTGTCCCTACGTGTGGGGCGGCAGCTACACCGACGTGTTCGTGGTCGGCGCGGCGCCGGAGCCCACCTGTCAGATGCCGGAACGCCGGGTGGACCCCACCCCGCAACTGCCGGGAACGCCGATCTTCCCCGGCCAACGGCGGGGCGTTCCGCGCCCCGACCAGTACGTGAATCCCGCTCCTTCCCCATCCCGGACCCCGGAACGCCCATGAGCCGACGTGTACGCATCATCTCCGCGAGCTTTGTCGCGCTCGGGCTGCTCGTCTTCGGCTGGCTCTGGGCGGCTCCGTGCGGCCTCGGCGGGTGCGCCCCGGTCTCCGAACTGGAGCGCTTCCAGTCCGAGGGCTCCGAACTGCTCGACGTCGATGGCAAGCCGTTCGGGGTGCTCGCCACCGTGAACCGTCGCGTGGTCCCGCTCGACTCGGTCCCGGACTACCTTCCGCAGGCGTACCTCGCGGTGGAGGATCGTCGCTTCTACGAGCACCACGGGGTGGACTGGAAGCGCTTTCTCGGCGCCCTGCGCAGCAACGTGCAGGCGGGCGGCGTTGCCGAGGGGGGGAGCACCATCACCATGCAGCTCGCCCGGAACCTCTTCCCGGACCGGCTCAACTACCGGGACCGCACCGCCCGGCGCAAGTTCATGGAGGTTCGGATCGCCCGTCAGATCGAGCGGGCGTTCCGCAAGCCGAAGATCCTCGAACTGTACATGAACCACATCTACCTGGGGGATGGAGCGTACGGCGTGGAGGCGGCGGCACAGACCTACTTCGGCAAGCCCGCATCGGAGCTTTCGCTCGCGGAGGCCGCGCTGCTGGGGGGACTTCCCAAGGCACCGTCGCAGCTGAATCCTCGGGAGGACATGGAGGCCGCCGAGCAGCGTCGCAATCTGGTCCTGCAGCAGATGGCTGAGGCCGGCTTCATCACCGCCGCCCAGGCGGATTCGGCGAGCCGCGAGCCGATCGAACTGACCCGCCGGAGCCGTGTCGCCAGCGAGCAGGCCGGCTCGTACTTCACGGAGAGGGTGCGCCGCGAGCTGGAGCAGGAGGTGGGGGAGGGCTTCTACACGGCCGGACTGCGCGTGTTCACGACGCTGGACCCCGTCGCCCAGAGCGCCGCGGAGGAAGAGCTCGCCCGGCAGATCGGGCGGGTGGAGGCGGGGGAGTTCGGTGCCTATCGACACCCCACCTACGCGTCCACGCGCGGCGAGGGCGACGAATCGGGCACGCCGTACCTGCAGGGGATGGCGGTGGTGCTGGACGCCGCCACCGGCGAGGTCCGGGCCCTGGTGGGCGGACGCGACTTCAACGACTCCAAGTTCGACCGCGCCATCCAGGCGCTCCGCCAGCCCGGCTCCGCCTTCAAGCCCTTCGTGTACCTGACAGCGCTGGAGCGGAGCCATGCACCCACGGAGCGTATCGAGGACGCGCCTCTTCGCCTCAGCCTGGCCGGCGGGAGGGCGTGGGAGCCGCGCAACTACACCGGGAGCTACGACGGCCCCATCACCATGCGCGAGGCGCTGACCCGCTCCAAGAACACCGTGACGGTGCGGCTCGCGGAGGACGTCGGCCGCGGCGCCGTGATCCGCAACGTCCGGGAGCTCGGGCTTTCGACCGAGATCCCGGATGTCCCCTCCACCTCCCTGGGCTCCGCGGAGGTCCGACCGATGGAGCTGATCTCCGCCTACGCGGTCTTCGCCAACGGAGGGGACCGGGTACGTCCGCACTTCGTCCGGCGCATCGAAGACCGCGACGGCCGGGTGCTCTGGCAGGCCGAGCCGGAGCGGGAGCGGGTGGTGGACCGGGCAGCCGCCTTCGTGCTCACCTCCATGCTGCGCGACGTGGTGGACCGGGGCACGGGCACCGCCGTGCGCGCCGCGGGCTTCCGCGGCCCGGCCGCGGGGAAGACCGGCACCACCAACGGCGCGACCGACGTGTGGTTCATCGGCTACACCCCGGAGCTGGTGGCCGGGGTGTGGATGGGCTTCGACCAGCCGCGCACCATCGTCCG
>JALZKG010000001.1 GCA_030859365.1 Gemmatimonadota bacterium | reverse complement strand
CGTGGCTCGGCTTCCGCAGCGGGCAGCTCGGCTCCCGCCTCGCCTTTGTGGAGCCGGTCTTCCGCGCCAGCTACGGTGAAGTGGACCCCGATCCGGCGGCCCCGGAGCCGGTCGGCGGGCTGCTCCTCACCCCCGGGGTGAACCTGTACTTCGACCGGCTCAACCGGGTGATGCTCAACTACGACGTGTGGAGCCCGGATGGGGAAGGCAACCGGGACGGCAGCTTCAAGGCGATGTTTCAGATGGTGTTCTGATCTCCGGTCCACATCCCCCGCACCCCGACGGCCCCGCTCACGTGGGGCCGTTTTCGTCGTCTGCACAGGGTCTCTCCGGGTCCGTTACACGGCGGTGACCGATCGGTGGGCGTTCCGATGAGAAGCACGGCTATCGTTCCGTTCATCCCGGGCCTCCTTTCGCCCCGGGTGACACCCACACCCGGAACGAGCATGGGATCGATGCCTGGTAGGTGCGCCGCGCTGCTGCTTCTGCTGTTGCCGGTTCTGACCCCGGCGAGTGCTTCGGCCCAGACGAGCGCCGGCGGCCGGATCGTGGGCCGCGTGCTCGATTCGGCCACGGGTCGTCCCCTGACCGGAGCCCGGGTGGCGGTGCAGGGGACCCCGCTGAGCGCCATCTCCGGCGTGGACGGGCGCTACACCGTTCAGGGAGTGCCCGGCGGCATCCGCAGCCTGGCGGTGTCGTATCTGGGTTTCGCGGACAAGACGGTGACCGGCGTGCAGGTGGCGGCGGGCGGCAGCACCAAGCTGGACGTGACGCTGGAGCCGCAGGCGCTGGCGCTGGAGGCGATCACCGTCACCGCCGCGACCGAGCGGGGGAGCGTCAACCGGGCGCTCGACGAGCAGCGGACCTCCACCGGAGTCGTCAACGCCGTCACGGCCGAGCAGATCGCCCGCAGCCCCGACGGCGACGCGGCGGCCGCGGTGCAGCGCGTCAGCGGCGTGACGGTGCAGGATGGGCGGTTCATCTTCGTGCGTGGGCTGGGCGAGCGGTACACTACCACCTCGCTGAACGGCGCCCGCATCCCGAGCCCCGAGCCGGAGCGCAAGGTGGTGCCGCTGGACCTCTTCCCGACCGGACTCATCCAGTCGATCACCACCTCGAAGACGTTCACGCCGGACCAGCCGGGGGACTTCAGCGGTGCGCAGGTGAACATCCAGACGCGCGAGTTTCCCGCCCGGCGCCAGACGGTGTTCTCCTTTTCAAGTGGGTACAACACGGCGGCGACGGGGCGGAGCATCGTCAGCGCTCCCACCGAAGGCGGGGAGTGGTTCGGCTTCGGTGGCTCGGCGCGTGCCCTTCCGCAACCGGCCGACGAAGCCGGCAACTTCCAGCAGCGCAGGCTGACGCAGGAAGAGATCAACGGGATCGCGGGCTCCTTCCGCAACCGCTGGACGGCGGAGGAGCAGACGGCTACCCCGAACTTTTCGCTCGGGGCATCGACGGGTGGCACCGGGCCGCTTCTCGGCCGCGAGGTGGGCTTCCTGCTGTCGGGCACCTACTCCAACTCGGTGGAGGCGCGACTGAACGAGGTTCGTACTCGTGCCATTCCGGATGCCTCGGGCAGCGCCTCGCAGGCTGCCCGTTTCGAGGGTGAGACCGGCCGCACCAGCGTGCTCTGGGGCGGACTGTTCAACCTGAGCACCCTGGTGGGGAGCAGTTCGCGGATCGCCCTCAACAACACCTACAACCGCACCTCGGACAACGAAGCGCGCAGCGAGCGCGGCTTCGATGAGAACTTCGGCTCGCTCCCGCTCTTCATCGACCGGCTGCGCTTCATCGAGCGGAGCGTTCGCTCCAACCAGCTCGTCGGCGAGCACCAGTTGAGCGACCGCCACCGCTTCGACTGGCAGATCACCTCCTCCGGTGTCAGCCGCGGCGAGCCGGACCGCTCCGAGATTCTGTACGCGGCCGAGACCGACTTCTCCACCGGCCAGGTTCTGGAGCCCGCGTGGTACGGGAGCAGCAACGAGGCCGCCGTGCGCACCTTCGGCGACCTGCGAGAAGATACGTGGGAAGCGGGCGCGAACTACGGGATCGGCTTCGGGGGAACGACCGCCCCGCATCGCTTCAAGATCGGTGCTCTCGGCCGCTACACCAGCCGCGACGCCGACAACCGGGCCTACAGCATCTTCACCATCTCTCCGCTTTCCGTGGAGGTCCGGCAGCAGTCGCCGGAGCAGATCCTGGACGGGCGCTACGCCGTCCCCGGAAGTAGCACCCTGAGCGTCGCTCCGCTGGGCGCCGGCGGCTCCTACGCCGCGCGCGACGGACTCGTCGCCGGGTACGGGATGGTGGAGTACGCGCTGCGCCCCAACGTGCAGCTGGTGGGTGGCGCCCGGGTGGAGTACTCCAACGTAGAGGTGAACGCCCAACCTACCACCGGGCGGCCGACGAGCACCCATCCGACCTATACGGATGTGCTCCCCTCGCTCGCAGTGAACATCGGGCTCACCGACCGGCAGAACCTCCGTTTCTCGGCGTCGCGAACGCTTTCACGGCCGGAGTACCGCGAGCTGTCGCCGATCCTGTACCGCGAGGTGATCGGGGCCGAAAACGTGTTCGGGGATCCCAATCTGCGTCGGACGCTGATCCAGAACTACGACGTCCGGTACGAATGGTACCCGAACACAGGCGAGGTGCTCAGCTTCGGCGTCTTCGCGAAGCGCTTCCGGGACCCGATCGAGCGGGTGTACGTCGCCGCATCGGGCACCGCGCTGGTCACCTTCGTCAATGCCCGTAGTGCCGAGAACTACGGAGTGGAACTGGAGGCGCGAAAGGGGCTCGGCACCCTGGCGGAGTCGCTGGAGCCGCTCAGCGTCTTCGCCAACGCCACCCTGATGCACAGCGACATCGAGATCGGCGGGGGAGTCGCGAGTCGCACCAACCACCAGCGGGCCATGGTGGGACAGGCCCCCTACGTGGTGAACACCGGCCTCACCTACGCATCGCTAGGAGGCGGGTTCAGCAGCACCCTGCTGTACAACGTGGTGGGGCGGCGGATCGTCGCCGCCGCCGAGGCGCCGCTGGAGGATCTGTACGAGCAGCCGCGCCACGTGCTGGACTTCTCCCTCCGCTCGGCGCTGCGCCGCGGCCTGGCGCTGCGCTTCGACGCCCGCAACCTGCTGGATGAGCCGTACGAGGTCACCCAGGGGGCGCTCCTTCGCGAGTACTACCGCTCCGGCCGTACCTTCTCGCTCGGCTTCACCTGGCAGCCGACCGCGATGTGACGCGATCGTGACGCGGGTGCGGTTTGGAAGACACGTTCGGGGGCTACGTTGGGGCTGTGTGGTGCTGACCACGCAGCCTCTTCACTCCAAGGCAAAGGCGACCCATGA
>JALZKG010000492.1 GCA_030859365.1 Gemmatimonadota bacterium | reverse complement strand
GGCCGGCGTGGACCGGGAGGAGGTGCAGCGGGCGGCGGCGGAGCTGGGCGTGGACCTCCGGGAGCACGTGCAGTTCGTGATCGAGGCGATGCGCGGGATCGCGGGGGAGCTGGGGCTAAACGGCGGTATTTCCTGAGTCGTTGCCTGCTCTCACTGCTGGAGAAGACCCCCCACGGGCTCCACTCTCATGACAGCGCGTCGCCGGCGATTACGCATCCACATCGAAGGCATCGTTCAAGGGGTGGGATTCCGGCCTTTCGTGTTCCGGCTGGCGCACTCCCTCGACCTGGACGGTTTCGTGCTGAACGATCCCCGCGGCGTGGTCGTCGAAGTGGAAGGCGCGCCTGGCGAGATCCAGCTTTTTCTCGAGCGTCTTCCCGCTGAGCCCCCTCCGCTTGCATCCATCGAGCGGATGAGCGTCGCTGAGGTGCCGTCTACCGCGTGCGCGGGCTTCGACATTTTGAACAGCGAGCGCGGCCAGCCACCATCCGCCCTCGTCGCGCCCGACACCGCCACCTGTATCGCCTGTCTGGCGGAGCTTTTCGATCCGTCGGACCGCCGATACCGCTACCCATTCATCAACTGCACCGACTGCGGCCCCCGCTTCACCATCGTGCGGGGGATCCCCTATGACCGGCCGCTCACCACCATGGCCGGGTTTCGGATGTGCGATCGCTGCCGAACGGAGTACGACGACCCGCTCGACCGTCGCTTTCACGCCCAGCCGAACGCCTGCCCCGCCTGCGGCCCGCAGGTGCGGCTGGTGGACGCTGAGGATCGCCCCGTCGCGGCCGAAGGCGACCCGGTTGCGGCGGCGGAGGAGGCCCTGCTTCAGGGTTCCATCGTCGCCGTCAAGGGGGTGGGCGGATTTCACCTCGCCTGCCGCGCGGACCACGAGGCCGCGGTGGCGCGTCTGCGCGGCCGCAAGCACCGCGAGGACCGGCCGTTCGCGCTGATGGTGCCGGAGCTAGCGGCGGCCCGCGCCCTGATCGAGATGGATCAGGCGGAGGAGGCGCTGCTCGGAAGTCCCGAGCGGCCCATCGTGCTCGCCCGGCGGCGACCAGGGGCATCCGTCGCCCCGAGCGTGGCACCGGGGCAGCGCGAGCTCGGGGTGATGCTCCCGTACTCGCCCCTGCACCACCTCCTGCTCGCCGACTGCGGGACGGCGCTGGTGATGACCAGCGGCAACATCTCCGACGAGCCGATCGCCTTCCGCGACGGGGACGCGCTCGAGCGGCTCGCCGCCATCGCGGATCTGTTCCTGCTCCACGACCGCCCGATCCAGACCCGCACCGACGATTCCGTGGTGCGGGTCGTCTCGGTCGCTGGCGAACGGCGGCCGCTGATGCTGCGACGCTCCCGCGGATACGTCCCCCGTCCGGTCACCCTGCCGCTCGTCGCCGCACTGCCGATGCTCGCCTGCGGGGCGGAGCTCAAGAACACCTTCTGCCTGGGCGCGGGGGCGCGGGCGTGGGTGGGGCCCCACGTCGGCGACCTGCGCAACTACGAGTCGCTGCGCTCGTTCCGCGAGGGGATCGAGCAGATGGAGCGCCTCTTCGCGTTAGCGCCGGAGGTGGTGGCGCACGATCTCCACCCGGAGTACCTGTCCACCAAGTACGCGCTGGATCGCACGGACCTCCGGCCCCTCGGCGTGCAGCACCACCACGCCCACCTCGCCGCCTGCCTGGCGGAGCACGGGGAAGAGAGTCTTGCGGTGGGCGCCATCTACGACGGGGCCGGCTACGGAAGCGACGGGACCGCCTGGGGAGGAGAGATCCTGTTCGGAGGGCTGCGGGGCTTCGAGCGAGTGGCCCACCTGTGGCCGGTACGCATGCCAGGCGGGGACGCCGCCGTGCGGGAGCCGTGGCGGATGGCGTGCTCCTGGCTGTGCGAGGGGCCGGACGGCGAGCCGGATCTCCCGGGATCGCTCGCGGGGCGGGTGGAGCCGGCGCGCTGGCGCGCGGTCGCGCGGCTCGCCCGCGGCGGCTTCTCGTCCCCCGCCACCACCAGCATGGGGCGGCTCTTCGACGCGGTGGCGGCGCTCTGCGGGGTGCGTCCGCGCGTCACCTTCGAGGGGCAGGCGGCCATGGAACTGGAAGCGGCCGCGGATCCCGCGGAAACGGGTGCGTACCCGCTCCCCCTGCTTGACACGGCAGGTCCGACGCTTCTGGACGCTCGAGAGCTGGTGCGGGCGGTGTGCGCAGACGTGCGCCGCGGCGCCCCGGTGGCAACCATCTCCGCCCGCTTCCACAACGGCGTCGCGGAGGCGACCGGGCGCATTTGCGCGCGGGAGGCGGAGCGGCGGGGCGTGTCCACGGTTGTTCTCTCCGGCGGGGTGTTCCAGAACGTGCTGCTCCTGGAGCGGACCTCCACGCTCCTCACCCGAGCGGGGCTGCACGTCCTGGTCCCCCGTCTGCTCCCTTCCAACGACGGAGGGATCTCCTATGGCCAGACGGCCGTGGCATCGGCCGTGCTGTCGGCAGAGTAGGTCTCGACCGCCTTGCGCCCCTTGACAACTCCCGCGCGACCCCGGAAGTTGAGAAGCCCTGTCCCTTTCGCTCCAACGATCGGGAGGTCCGATGTGCCTTGCCGTCCCCGGCCAAATCGTCGAACTCGTCGACGAAACGAACCGCCTCGCAAAGGTGAG
>JALZKG010000475.1 GCA_030859365.1 Gemmatimonadota bacterium | reverse complement strand
CGCTGGAGCTGCGCGACGGCACCGGCGGCCGCATCTTCGCGGACGGGCGCCTGCCGAGCGCGGGCACCGCGACGGGCGATCTCCAGATTGCCGTCGAGCGGCTGCAGATCGGTGACTTCGCGGCGCTGCTGGAGGACACCATGCAGACCGCCGGGCTGCTGTCGCTGCAGGCGCGGATCACAGGGACGCAGGCCGCTCCGCGCATCCGGGGCGACGCCGCGCTGGTGGACGCCGAGTACGGCGGCACCGCGCTCCCGGCGCTCCACACCGACTTCAGCTACGCCGACACCGAGCTGCAGGCGCGCGCGGAGCTGCGCGGTGCAACGCCGGTCCCGCTGCTCACGGCCGAGGCGCGTGTCCCCATGAACCTCGCCTTGAGTGGGGTGGAGGGGGAGCGGCTGCTGAACCGTCCGTTCAGCGTCGACGTGCGCGCCGACTCGCTGCCGCTGGAATCGCTGCCGAGCTTCACCGAGGCGGTCAGCGACGTGCGGGGGCGGCTGCGCGGCACCGTCGCCGTCCGCGGTACGCCGCAGGCGCCGGAGATCGACGGCGCCATCGACCTGGACCTGGGTTCGCTCGCCCTGGTCCAGCCGGGGGTGCGGCTCCGCGACCTCGCGGGCGGGGTGCGGATCCGCAACGACTCGGTGCTGGTCGATTCGCTGTCGCCCTCAGCGACGGCGGTCCCATCCGGCTTTCGGGAGTGCTGGACATCTCCACCCCCGCCGAGCCGGGCTTCGCCCTGGTGCTCGCCGCCCGCGACGCGCGGTTGCTGGACAACGAGATGGGGCGGCTTCGCGCCGACGCGGATCTCGCCGTCGACGGGCCCTTCGACGCGGTGCGGGTGACCGGTGACATCCACCTCCGCGGGGGGGTGATCCGCCCGCCCGAAACGGACCCGCGCGTCATCGACCTGGACGACCCGCAGGTCGCCGCGCTGGTCGCGAGCTCCGGAATCGCGCCGGAGGGGTGGGGGGACGGCAGCGCGCTGCTGGACAACCTGCGGGTGGAGATCGGGGTGCGGATCGCGCGCAACACCTGGGTGCGCACCCCCGAGGCGAACGTGGAGATCCACACCCCCGAAGAGGCGGGGGCGCTGGCCCTGCGGATGGCGCGGGGCCAGCAGACCTTCGCCCTGGAAGGGACCGTCGTCACCGACCGGGGGGAGTACGAATTTTCGGGGCGCCGCTTCGAGCTGAGCCACGGCTCCGTGAACTTTCTCGGAACGCCCGAGATCAACCCGCTGCTGCAGATCACCGCCGAGCACGAGGTGCCGCAGCGGGGGCGGGAAGCGCTCGCCATCCAGATCAACGTCGCCGGCACGCTGCAGGAGCCGCGCGTCACGCTCGAAAGCAACGCGCAGCCTCCCCTCTCGCAGTCCGACCTCCTCAGCTACCTCGCCTTCGGGCGGTCGTCGTCGGCGCTGCTGCAGCAGGGTGGATCGGGGCTCGACCAGGAGGGCGGAGGCGGGAGCGGCAACGTGGGGGCGCTGGCGACGCAGAAGCTCACCGCCGTCGCACTCGGGGCGCTGGTCAACGACGCCGTCGCCGATCTGGAGCGCGGCGGGGCGCGCAAGTTCGGACTGGACGTCTTCCGCATCGCCCCGACGGACCTTCCGAGCGAGCTCCGGCTCGACGGCGCGCGCAACCTGCTCCGCGGAACCGAGCTGGAGGCCGGCCGCTACCTGACGCCGCGCTGGTTCGTGGCGGGGCAGGGGCGGGCGACCGCGCTCCCCGGGGTGCGCGTGGAGTACCGCACCCCCGCCGGCTTCCGCTGGATGACCACCTGGGAGCCGCGCTACCAGCCCGCCGAGCCCAGCTTCTCGACGGGCGACGAAGTGGGGCAGCGGCGGGTCCTCGGGACCTTTCTGTTCTGGGAGTGGAGGTACTGAAGGGACGCGCCTAGCCGACGGCACAGGGTGTGCCGGGTTTGCGCTCCCCACGCCTCACCCCCGAACCCCCGAACCCCGGAAGCGCCGGATGGACGTAGAGCTCGGCATCATCGAAGGTTTCTACGGCAGGCCCTGGACGTGGGGTGAGCGCGCCGAGACCGTCGCCTTTCTCGCTCCCCACGGCTACCGCTTCTATCTCTACGCCCCCAAGGCCGACGCCTTCCTCCGTCGACGCTGGCGGGAGCCCCACCCGGAGGAGATGGCCGGCGGGCTCGCCCGGCTCGCGGGGCGGTGCCGGGAGCTGGGAGTACGCTTCGGCGTGGGGCTGAGCCCGTACGAGATCTACCTGGGCTGGGACGATGCGGCCCGGGAGGCGCTCGCTCGCAAGCTCGCGTTCCTCGACGACC
>JALZKG010000497.1 GCA_030859365.1 Gemmatimonadota bacterium | reverse complement strand
GTCCAGCGCCAGGTCCAGCGTGGCGGCGAGCAGCCCCACCGGACGCTCCGCGTTGCGCCGGTGCACCGCCGCGAGCACGTCGGCGATGGTGCGGTCGACGGCGGCGAAGATCGCCTCCGGCTCGGCGACGGCCCCGCGCTCGGCCAGGTAGGAAAAAGCCCTGGCCATGCCGCAGTTCGCCACCACGTCCGGAAGCACCGTGAAGCGCTCGTCCGCCAGCCGCTGCACGGCGGTGTCTCCCAGGGAGCGCTCGTGGAACGGCTGGTTGGCGCCGCAGGCGATCGTCTCCACCCCGGTACGGGCAAGCTGATCGAGGGTGGCCTCATCGACCGTGTTGGAGCACGCGGCGCATACGAACACCTCCGCCGGCGTATTCCAGAACGAGACCCGCTCCACCCCCCGGACCACGCGCGGGTCGTCCGCGGGGAGGAGCTTTTCGGGACCGCGGGCGCGGAGCAGCGCCTCGACGCCCGCGGCGGCGATCCCCTCCGGGTCCACCAGCGCCTTTTCGCGATCCGCGATGCCCACCACCCGCATCCCGGCTCGCGCCAGGTACAGCGCGCACGGCGCGCCCACCGCTCCCCACCCCTCCACGAGGACCCGAGCCCCCTCCGGCGGGCGCCCCTGCACCTCGAACCAGCGGAGCACCGCCCGGGCCACGCCGAACCCGGTCACCATATCCGCGACGGAAAGGGGGAGGCCCTCCACGCCCAGGGCGCCGTCCAGGGGCGCCGTGACCCCGTGCTCCAGCGCGGCGAGCACGCCGGGCAAGCGGGCGTCGTCCAGCCCCAGGTGCGCCCGCAGCATCCCTTCCTGCGGGTGCCGGAGCCCGAGCCGCTCGCACGCGGGGATCACGTCCCGCACCTGGTCGACGTGAAGATCCCCCCCGGTGCCGATGCAGGAGCGGAGCTGCGGTGCAGCGGCGCGAAACCACCGCTCCAGCACCTCCTCGCGGCGCGAGTCCGTGGGATCGAAGCAGATGCCCGACTTGGCGCCGCCGATGGGCGGGCCGCTGAAGACGAACTTCAACTCCATCGCCTTCGCCAGATACACCACCTCTTCCCGCCCCAGCCCCGCGCGCATCCGGGTGCCTCCCCCCGCCGCACCGCCGCGGAGCGAGTTGATCACCATCCACCCCCGCGCGCCGGTGGGGGCGTCGCTCCACTCCAGCACCATCTCCGGCGGCCGGCGCAGGTACTCGCTCCAGCGCTCCCACACGGACGTGGGGGTGCGGGGGGTGGGGGGCGCATCGGGGAAGAGAAGAAAGCTCATGCGGACGGGACGATGAGAAGGGATGCAGGGGGTCAGATGCGTTCCAGGAACACCTCGAACACGCCGCCGCACACGGCGGGGCTCCAGCTCAGCAGCTCCTCGGTCAGGTCGATGCGGAGCAGCCGCGGCACCCCGGTCGCCGCGACCTCGCGGGCGGCGCGCAGCGCCTCCGCTTCGCCGCACCCTCCGCCGATGGTGCCGACGAGCCCGATCTCGGGGTCTACGAGCATCTTCGCGCCCACCCCTCGCGGCGTGGATCCCCGCGCGCGCACGATGGTGGCGAGCACCGCGGGCCGTCCGACGCGCGCCGCCTCGGCCACGGCCGCGTACACCGCCCGGTCCTCGCTCACGCTTGCTCCCGAGGGCGGAGGCGGTCAAACGGATCGTCCGGGAGCGCGTCCGCGATGCCGGCGATCTCCTCCGCCTCACGCCACGCCGCCTCTAGCGTTGCCAGCTCCCCCTCCAGCGCCCGGCGTTCGCTCTGCTCGTGCAGCACCATCTCCAGGGCGAGGGCGTCGGCGGCTTCGATGCGGCGGAAGGGGGCGAGCGGGGCGACTCCCGAGAGCCGTTCGCCGCGGAACGATCCCCGAAAGCGCCGCCAGGCACCCCGCACGTCGGGGGCGCTGCCGAAGGGGCGCTTGTTGCTGTTCGCCGGCGCGTTCAGCAGCGTCAGCGGGAAGAGCCCCGCCTCCGCCTCGCCCAGCCGCCGCAGAAAGGCGTCGCGATTTCCCGCCGCATCGAGTCGGGCAAAGGCGCCGTCGAGCTGCTTCGGTCTCGCTCCCCGGGCGTTCACCCGCGCCATCGACTTCTCCATCAGGCGCCGCGCGTCCTCGCCGCGAAGCAGAAGCGGCGGGGGCGCCACCCAGCGTACCACGCCCGCCTCCACCCGCCGCTCCTGCGGCAGAAAGCTCGGCATCCGCAGCGCCACTCCGTCGCCCTCCGGGTCCCGGATCATCCGCGCGAACTGCATGTGCCCCGCGGTGATCCGCATCTCCGCGGCGGAGCCTCTAGGGGGTGCGGCCACGCGGTGGAGCACGGCGCTCTGGCTCCGTATCATCCGGACGGCGTTCAGCACGCTCCCGCCGTTGACCAGCAGGTTGAAGACGGGTGCCGCCGCGGCCGCGCCAGCGAGCGCCACCCCCCCGAGCATCACCGTTGCCGTCGCCGCCACGCCCGCGCCTCCCCAGAGCAATGCCTGCCTGCGTCGCCGCACCAGCTGGTCCCCGTATCTCCACGTGGCGAGCTCGCGGGGCAGCGCCTCGCCCACGCGGATCAGCCGCGTGCCGTCGGGGAGCTTCGCCAGCCCCACGTTCTCCGAGTGGACACGGAGCCGGCTGTCGCGGAAGAGCTTTTCGGCCGATTCCGTCGCTTCCCAGCGCTCCTCGATCGGCGCCAGGTTCCAGCGGGTGCAGCGCGGGCACACCGCCCACAGGCGCCCGCGCCATGCGTCGAAGGCGAGCCCGCGCCCCACGGGGAACTCGTCGATGGCCTCGTTGGCGCCCAGGTCGGCGGAGCAGAAGATGCAGGAGCGGTACATGGGTGGCGTTTCCCGGAGGCCTTACGAGGCGTCCAGAAACGGATCAGCGCTCAGCGCCGTCGCTCCCGTACAAAGACCCATACAGGTAGTCGTCCAGCCGTTCAGACCCGTCAGTCGGCCCTCCCCACCCAGCGCTCCACCACCCGCGCCCGCTCCCGCAGCGGCGCACCCGTCCCCCCGCGCCGGACGCGGACGATCTCCGCCGCGATGGCCACCGCGATCTCCTCCGGCGTTTCCGCGCCGATGTCCAGCCCCACGGGTGCGTGGATCGCCGCCAGCCGCTCCCGCGGCACCCCTTCCCTCAGCAGCAGCTCCAGCGCGGCGCGCGTGCGGCGCTGGCTCCCCACCATCCCGATGTAGGCGGGCTGCTCGGGGCGGGCGAGCAGATCGCGCAGCGCCTCGAAGTCGTAGCGGTGGCCGCGGGTGACCAGCACCAGGTACGTCCCCGCACCGACGGGAACGCCGCGAAACGGCTCGCTCCAGTCCGCCCGCACCACCCGCTCGGCTTCCGGAAAGCGCTCCCGCGTCGCGAAGTCCGGCCGGTCGTCCAGCACCGTGACCCGGAAGCCGAGCAGCGCCCCGGTGGCGCAGAGCGGCCGGGCGATGTGCCCCGCGCCCGCGATCACCAGCGCCGGCGGCGGGTGGTGCGGCTCGAAGTACACCGTGCACACGGCGTTCCCGGCGCGGATCTCCCGCGACTCCGCCCCGCCACCCCGGAGCAGCGCGCGGGCGTGCTCGGCGGCGGCCTCATCGAGCACGGCGGTCCCCAAC
>JALZKG010000460.1 GCA_030859365.1 Gemmatimonadota bacterium | reverse complement strand
TTCCCCGGCTCCGCAGCGGGCTGCGGCTGCTTCACCGGCTCGGTCGCCACCGTCTTCTTCGCCCGCTCCGCGGCGGCCGTCTCTGTGCGCAGGTCGGCGAGCTCCACCACGCGGCGCTGGCGCGTCTCGTCCAGCAGCGTCACCCGGTCGCGCCACACGTCGATCCCGATCACCCGCTCCAGGCCCTGTGCGGTGCGCAGGATCTTTCCCTCGCGGGGGAAGCGCTTGCGCGCCTGGAGGTAGGCGTCGTGCTCGTAGGTGAGGCAGCACATCAGCCGGCCGCAGGTACCGGAGATCTGCTGCGGGTTGAGGGAAAGGTTCTGGTCCTTGGCGAGCTGCAGCGACACCGACTTGGGCTGGCGCAGCCAGGTAGCGCAGCACAGCTCGCGTCCGCACCGCCCGACGCCGCCCAGCAGCGCCGCCTCGTCGCGGACGCCGATCTGCTTCAGCTCGATCCGCGTGCGGAAGGCGCGGGCGAGGTCTCGCACCAGCTGGCGGAAGTCGACGCGGCGCTCCGCGGTGAAGTAAATGGTGAGCTTGTTGCGGTCCCACTGCCACTCCGCCTCCGTCACCTTCATGTCGAGCCGGTGGCGGTCGGCCATCTCCCGCGCGCTGCGGCGCACCCGCTCTTCGTCCACGCGCAGGACGTGGAGCTGTTCCACCTCGTGCGGCGCGGCGCGGCGGAGGCTCGCCTCTTCCGCGGCGCTCCCGCACCCGGAGCACTTGCGCGCCGCGACCCCGCCGATGGAGCGGACACGCCCCAGGTCGGAGCCGCGGTCCACCGCGACCACCACGTACTCGCCTTCCTGGAGCGACGCGTCAGCGGAGGCGTAGTACCCCCGGCGCGTCCCCTTGAAAGCAAGCTCTACCGTCTGCGGCGCGCCCCCCAACGTGGAGGCCGCCTGTACGATCGGAAGCGGTACGTGCACCGAACCTTCCCATGCTTCAACACCCGTCCACGCGGACCATGCCGGCGGACGGACTCGTTTCCGTCGTGGTGGCGGGGCTCAGCCTGCGGCCCGCCACTCTCCCATCTGCATGTACTTGTCCCAGCGCCGGCGCCGCAGCTCGTCGGGCGCCAGCTCGCGCAGTTCGTCGAGATGGCGAAGCAGCGCTTCCTTGAGCGCGGCCGCGGTCGCGTCCCAGTCCGAGTGGGCTCCCCCCGCCGGCTCCGGGACGATGTCGTCGATCACCCGGAGCGCCTGCAGGTCCTCGGCGGTGATGCGCAGCGCGGCCGCTGCCTTTTCGCGCTCCGAGCCGCTCTTCCACAGGATGGCGGCGCACCCTTCCGGGGAGATCACGGAGTACACGCTGTTTTCCAGCATCAGCACCCGGTCCGCGACGCCGATGGCGAGCGCCCCCCCGGAGCCGCCTTCGCCGACCACGGTCGCGACCGTGGGGACGCGGAGCGCCACCATCTCGCGCAGGTTGCGGGCGATCGCCTCCGCCTGCCCCCGCTCCTCGGCGCCGAGTCCCGGGTACGCTCCCGGGGTGTCGATCAGGGTGATGATGGGCCGGCCGAACTTGTCGGCCAGCTTCATCAGCCGCAACGCCTTGCGGTACCCCTCGGGGTGCGGCATCCCGAAGTTGCGCAGCAGGTTCTCCTTCATGTCGCGCCCCTTCTGCTGCCCGACCACCATCACCGTTTCCCCGTCCAGCCGGGCCCACCCGCCGACGACCGACGCATCGTCGCGGTACATCCGGTCGCCGTGCAGCTCCATCCAGTCGCTGAAGACCAGCCGCAGGTAGTCGAGCGGGTACGGGCGCCGTGGGTGCCGTGCAACCTGTACGCGCTCGATGGGAGACAGGTTCCGGAAGGTGTCCTGCTTCAGCGTCTGGAGCTTGCTCTCCAGCGACACGATCTCGGCCGATACGTCGATCCCCCGCTCGCGGGCGAGGGTGCGCAGCCGGGTGATCTGCTCGTCCACCTCGGCGATGGATTTTTCAAAGTCCAGATGGGCTACGGAAGCCACGATTCTCCCCGGTGCAGGTCGTTCATTCGCGCGTCAGGCGTACCCGCTCCGCGCCGAGCGCTTCGCGCACCGCGCGGAGCAGCGCTTCGCGCGGAGAAACCCGGAGCGAGCGGGAGCGGAAGCGCGGCGCGTCCCCGTTCGCGCCACCCGGCCGCCATACCACCCAGAGCGGCGCGGCGCCGGGGTGCTCCTCCAGCAGGCGGCGGGTACGCTGCAGCGCCTCGGCGTCGGCGCCGTCGAGGTCCAGCTCGATGCACACCCCCACCTCGCCGCTTTCCCGGAAGCCCTCCAGCGGGATCGCGCCGTCCAGGAAGAGCGGGGGATCCTCCTCGTCCCGCTCGCGGTTGGACACCATCCCCCGGATCAGCACCGGCGCGTCCTGGAGGAGCACCTCCTTGCAGCGCGCCCAGCTGTCGCCGAAGGCGAGCACCGTCGCGGTGCCGTGGAAGTCCTCCACCGTGATCCGCCCCCACTCCGAGCCGTCGCGCTTGGAGATCTGCCGGGCGGCCTCGGTCACCACGCAGGCCAGCTCCACCTTCTCGTCGCGCCGCTCGCGCAGGGTGGAAGTGTTCACCCCCGCGTCGAACAATGCAACCTCTTCCCGGAATTTGTCCAGCGGGTGCCCGGAGATGAAGAAGCCGAGGATCTCCTTTTCCCGTGCCAGCCGGTCCCCCTCCGCCCATCGCTCCACGGCGGGGAGCGGTGGCTCCTGCATCCCCGCGACTCCGGTCGCTTCGCCGCCGAGCAGCGCGTCGAACATGCTTTCCTGCGCGCTTTCCCGCTCGCGCTGGGCCTCCTGCGCGGCGGCGAAGGCGCCTTCCAGCCCCGCCAGGAGCTGCGCTCGCCCCTCCGGCGCGAAGCCGTCCAGTGCCCCCGCGCCGATGAGCGCCTCCAGCACTCGTTTGTTGCACAGGCGGAGATCGATGCGGCAGAGCAGGTCGAACATGGAGCGGAACGGCCCCTCGGCGAGCCGCGCGGCGAGAACCGAGCGGACCGCGCCCTCGCCGACGCCGCGGATGGCGCCGAGCCCGAAGCGGATCTCCCCGACGCCGCGGATGGCGCCGAGCCCGAAGCGGATCTCCCCGACGCCCTCGCCCACCACGTTGAACTTCCAGTTGGACTCGTTCACGTGCGGCGGGAGCACCGCGAGCCCCTCCCGCCCCACGCGCGGCAGCACCCGCCCCATCTCCCGGCAGTCGGCGATGTAGGCGACCACGTCGTCCGTCTTGTCGACCACGGAAGACATCAGCGCCGCCATGAACTCCGCCGGGTAGTGGCACTTCAGCCAGGCGGTCTGGTAGCTCAGCAGCCCGTACGCGGCGCTGTGCGACTTGTTGAAGCCGTATCTGCCGAACGCTTCGATCTGGTCCGCCAGATCCTGGACGACGCGGCGGTCGTTGCCGCGCTCCACGGCCTTATCCACGAACTTGCCCAGCTCCTTCGCGATCAGCGCCGCGTCCTTTTTGCTCACCGCCTTGCGGAGCACGTCGGCTTCGGCCAGCGACAGGCCCGCCAGGATCTGCGCGATGCGCATCACCTGCTCCTGGTACACGATGACGCCGTAGGTGGGCTCCAGCGTTTCCGCCAGGTCGGGGTGCGCGTACCGGACCGGCTCCTGCCCGAGCTTGCGGCGGATGTAGACCGCGTCCATCCCCATGTCCAGCGGGCCGGGGCGGATCAGCGCGTTGGTCGCGATCAGGTCGTCGAAGCGGTCGGCCTTCATCTGCCGCAGCTTCTCCGTCGCCAGCGGCGATTCGAACTGGAACACGCCCGAGGTGCCGCCGCGGGCGAGCATCGCGTACACGGCCGGGTCGTCGAGCGGGGCGTCCTCGACGCGCGCGAACTCCGCGCCGCTTTCCGGGTGGCGGAGCGCCCCGTGCCGGTCGCGGATCGTCGCCACCGCGTCGTGGATCACGGTGAGCGTCTTGAGCCCCAGGAAGTCCATCTTCAGCATCCCCGCCTCTTCCAGGCAGGTCATGTCGTACTGCGTGACGGTCACGCTTTCCCCGTTTCCGCCCGAGCCCTTGGTACTCTGGGTGCACACCGGCACGTAGTCGTCCAGCGGCCCCGGCGCGATCACCACCCCGGCCGCGTGGACGCTGGCGTGGCGGGAAAGCCCCTCCAGCGTGGTCGACAGGTCCAGGAGCTGACGGTAGCGCTCCTCCCGGTCGTACAGCTCGTGCACCTCCGGGATCTTCTCCACCGCTTCCGCCACGGACAGCGAGTACGCGGGGCCGTTGGGGATCAGCTTCGCCAGCCGGTCGGTTTCCGCGGGGAGGAAGCCGAGGGTCCGACCCACGTCCTTGACCACGGCGCGCGACTTCATGGTCCCGAAGGTGATGATCTGCCCTACCGCGTCGCGTCCG
>JALZKG010000457.1 GCA_030859365.1 Gemmatimonadota bacterium | reverse complement strand
GCGACAGGTGGGGCACCGTACGCCCCAGGTCGGCGGCGATGCGGGCGAGCTGTTCGTCGATCTCGCCGGGGTCGGCCGCGTCGTCCGGGGCGAGCATCGGCGCGATCAGGTGCCGGTTCAGCGAGCGGAAGCGGCGCCGCCACAGGTCGTACGTCTGGTAGCGGCGCGACTCCATGATCAGGAACACGGCGTCGAATGCAAGGCCGATCAGCAGCACAAAGTGGGGCGCGGTGGGGGCGCCGAAGGCGAAGGAGATGATCGCCGCGGTGGTGACGACCGCCCAGTTGGTCGTCGTATCCATCCGCTGCCGCCACACGTCGGCGTGGGCGACGACCGCCCGGTAGAAGTGGACGAGGACGGTCTCCGAGCGGGGCGCCACGGGCTTAGCCGCGCGCGCCCCGGCGCTGCAGCCGCTCTTCGCGCCGACGGCGCCCCTTTTCATAGCGGCGGTGTTCGTCCGGCGTTTCCGGCTGCACGGGCGGGACCTGCGCGGGCCGCCCGTCGGGGCCGAGCGCGACAAAGGTAGCGTAGCAGGTGTTGGTGTGCCGCTCCTCGCCCGTGATGGGGTTCTGCGCCACCACCTTGACCCCGATCTCCATGCTGGTGGTGCCGGTGAAGTTCACCGACGCATGGGCGATCACCAGCTCGCCGATGTAGATGGGCTGGTTGAACTCCACGCTGTCCATGCTCTTGGTGACCACCGGCCGCCCCGCGTGCTTCATGGCGCAGAACGCCGCGGCGCGGTCGATCAACCCCAGCAGCACCCCGCCGAACAGCGTCCCCGCCACGTTCTGGCTCTGCGGCTCGGCCAGGTCCGCGAAGGTGACCTGCGACACGCGCACGGGACGGGCAATGGCCGGATCGGGGGCGGGGTGCCGCAGGTAGATGTCGACGGGACGGATCATGAGCGCGGACGGAGGATCTGGTGGTGGCGGAGCGAGCGCCTGCAATATGACGCCCGGAGCACACGGCGCAAAGATGGCTGGCCGCCGCGGATCTCCCGGTCGAGCACCGTCACGCCGCGGCTCAGGTGGGCCGGGGCGCGACAAACTCGAACCGGACGGCGCGCTGCACGACACCACCGATGGAAAGCCCGGCGCGAACTTTCTGGTGAGAGTCGCCTACCGCTCCGTCAGCTGCTCCCCCAGAAACCTGGGATCGAAGTAGCTGCGAAAGGCGTGGATCCCCTCGTCCCCGAACTCCAGCACGCTGACGCCGCGGTAGCGGAACTCCGTCCCCCCGGCCGCCCGGCCGCTGCTCGTCCACTCCAGGAGCGCCGCGCCGTCGCCCTCGAGCACGTGGTGAAACTCGGAGCGGATGGTGTCGAAGGTGTCGCGGTATGCGTGCCAGAACTCGCGGGCTCCCTGCTTTCCCTGATGTGCGTGCGGGACGACGGGGTTGCTGATGTCCGCATCGTCGGCGTAGAGCCCGGAGATGGGGTCCACGTCCCGGCTCTCCTCCAGGCGGTGCAGCGCGTCGATAAAGGTCTGGGCGTCGGCCTGTGGCATGAATTCTCCCGCGGGGTTGAGTTCTGGAGCGTGGGAGCCGATGCAAGGATCGAACCTTGGTCCAACCTTGCCGGGGGACCAGGTCGGCGCCGCGTCCGGCGGCTCCCCTTGACAGCGGCCGCTTTCCCGTCAGATTGCTGCGCGGCAAGCCTGTAGCTCCCGCTCTGCGCTGACCGCGGCGCACCGCTGACGCGCCGTGCCGCTCGCGACCGACGGCACACCCTCCGCTTCCGTACCCCACCGGCTTCCACCGCACTCGGTGGGCTCGTCCCACCCTTGCCGCCCCGGAGCACTCCGCCCGCGGTGGGCCGATCACCCCCCTCGAAGGTATCCACATCCATGCGTCGTTTGCTCCCCCTGGTGTGCGCAGGAGCCGGCACCGTGCTGCTTGCCGCCTGCGGTGACCGTCCCGCTCCCTCCGCTCCCGCTGCTTCGCTCTCCACCGGCACCGCGGCAGGAGAAAACTTCGAGGTGTGGGCGGTGGATCAGTCCAACACCACCGGCCTCCTATATGGCGGAAAGATCGTGATCTACGATGGCAGCGATCTGATGGGCGAGGCCGCCGCGAAGGCCGCGCCGACGGCGACGCTCGACCTGGCCGGCGCGACGGCCGAGCTGTGCCGGGCCTCCACGGGGGCGAACCCGGTCCGCCCTCACATGCTCCTCTTCAACCGCGCGCACAGCCACGCGGTGCTCAGCTTCGTGGTGAGTGGCCATGTGGTGGTGTTCGAGGCGGCGAGCCGCACCCCGGTCTCCTGCATCCGCACCTCCCCGGGCGCGGGTGAAGCGCGGCAGGCGCACGCCGCCTTCCCGTCCCCGGACGACTCGTACGTCCTGGTCGCAAACCAGAACGGCAAGCTGCTAGAGCGGATCGACACCGACTACTCGGCCGGCCACTTCGAGTTGAACCCCGCCGCGACGCTGAACCTGGCCACCTGCACCACCCCCAGCGGGCTGCCCTGCCAGACGCCCGAGCTGCGCCCGGACAACGCGCCGATCTGCCCCATCGTCGACGGCGGCGGGCGCAACGCCTTCGTGACGCTGCGCGGCGGTGGGATGTTCGTGGTGGACGCGAAGCAGACCCCGATGGCGATCGTCGGCGAGTACGACCGCGCCACCGTGGCCGGCAATGGGTGCGGGGGGGCGCAGGCAGGCGGCGCGATGTGGATCAACTCCGGCGGCGGCACCGCCTCCAACCTGCACGGCTTCGACGTGTACCGCTTCCCGCTCGCCGGGTACAGCGCCGCCAACGCCCGCAACTCCCCCGCTCCGGAGCTGCTCTTCACCGCGGCGGGGCACGATCGGGACGGGCATGGGATGGTGACAACCAAGCACGACCGCTTTCTCTGGACCTTTGACCGGGCGGCGAACGTGGCGGAGGTGTTCGACGTCGCCTCCGGAGCGCGGATCAACACCGTCCGACTCGCCGGGGCAGTGAGCAGCGATCCCACCCCGGACCTGGTGGACATCGCCCCCTCCGGAAACCGGATGTTCGTGACCCTGCGGGGCTCGGTCCCCCTGAGCGGCGATCCGCACGTGGCGAGCGGGACCACCCCGGGGATCGGAGTCGTCCAGCTGACGAGGGGCGGACGGGGCGGATTTCTCCGGGCGGTGGTGCCGATCAGCAACGTGGACGCGGGCGGAGACGACCGGGCGGACCCGCACGGGATCCGGGTGCGCCGCCGCTGAGCTCTCAAGAGCCGGGGGGGCGGAAGCGTTCCCGCCCCCCGGCGGCCCGCCTGGGCTTCGCTCAGCCCCCGCCGCCGCGCTTTCTCTCCGCGTACTCCAGCGCCGCCTCACGTAACTCGGGGCTCTGCAGCCCGATCCCCTCCGCCATCCGCAGCGCCTCGTCCCGCTGCTGCTCCCGGTCCAGCATCAGGTACGGAATCATCATCCCGCCCACCCGGCTGGCGGAGCCGCAGTGCACCACGATCGGCTGCCGGGCGTCGTCGCGCATGATCTCCCGGAAGCGCGCGAAGACGTCGTCGTCGGGGCGCCCCTTGACCGGCAGGTGGACGTACTCCATCCCGGAGGCGCGCACCGCCTCCTGCTCGTCGAAGCCGCGCGCCTCGTCCGAACCCCGCAGGTCGAGCACGGTGCGGAAGCCCGCGTCGGCGATCCGGGGGAGGTGATCGGCCTGCAGTTGGCCGGCGGTCATCACGCGGGGGAGGGGGACCGACGCGTTCTGGATCCCCTCCGCGATCGCTTCCAGGTCGCGCTCCGTGTCGTGCGGGTTCATCAGATCTTCTCCTGCTGGATGGATGATCGGTGGATGGCGGGTTCTGCCCGCCGAAAGATCCGCGCCGCGAGGCGGGCGTGACGCTGATCACCGACGCCTGCCGCTTCTTCGCTACTCAGGGATCCCCAGGGCGTCCAGGAGAAAGGCATAGCGGAAGGCCTGCTCGCGCAACGCGTCGTAGCGGCCCGATGCGCCGCCGTGCCCGGCCCCCAGGTTGGTCTTCAGGAGGAGCGGGTTGCGGTCGGTCTTATGGGTGCGGAGCTTCGCCACCCACTTCGCCGGCTCCCAGTATGCCACGCGCGGATCGTTCAGCCCGGTCGTGACCAGCATGGTGGGGTACGCCTTGCGCTGCACGTTGTCGTACGGCGAGTAGCCGCGGATGTAGGCGTACTGCTCCGGGTCCCGGGGGTTGCCCCACTCCAGCCACTCGCCGGTGGTCAGGGGAATGGAGGCGTCCAGCATGGTGTTGACCACGTCGACAAAGGGTACGTCGGCGATGACCGCGCGGAACAGCTCCGGCCGCAGGTTCACCACCGCCCCCATCAGCAGCCCGCCCGCGCTCCCACCCCGCGCCGCGAGCCGCTCGGGCGAGGTGTACCGCTCGCGGACCAGGTGGTCGGCGACCGCGACGAAGTCCGAAAAGGTGTTCTTCTTGTTGAGCATCTTGCCGGCGTCGTACCACCCGCGGCCCATCTCCTGACCGCCGCGAACGTGAGCGATGGCGTAGATCACGCCGCGGTCGAGCAGGCTCAGGTTGTTGGACGAAAAGGCCGGGTCCGCGCTGGAGCCGTACGAGCCGTAGGCGTAGAGGAGCAGCGGACGGCTGCCGTCGCGCACCAGCGGCTCGCGGTAGACGAGCGACACCGGCACCCGGGTGCCGTCCTCGGCCCGCGCCCAGATGCGTTCCGTGCCGTAGCGGGAGGGGTCGAAGCCGCCGAGCACCTCGATCTGCTTGCGCAGCTCGCGCGTGCGGCGGCGCATGTCGTAGTCGAACACCGAGGACGGGGTGACCAGCGAGGTGTAGGTGAAGCGGAGCACGGCAGTATTGTATTCGGGGTTGCCGCCGCCCCCCACCGTGTAGACGGGCTCGGGGAAGCTCACCTCGTGCTCGGCGCCACCCCTCCACTCCCGCACCCGGATTCCGGTGCGCGCGCCGCCCCGCTCGTACATCACCAGGTGGTCGCGGAACACGGTGAAGCCCTCCAGGAGCACCGAGTCGCGGTGCGCGACCAGCTCCCTCCAGGCGGCGCGTCCCGGAGTGGCGACCGGCGCGCGCATCAGCTTGAAGTTGGTGGCGCCCCCCTCGTTGGTGCGGATCACGAAGGAGCTGTCGGCGTGCTCCACCGAGTACTGCACCCCCTCTGCCCGCGGCTCGATCACGCGGAGCGGTGCGGTCGGGCGGTCCGCCGGTACGAAGTGCACCTCGGCGGTGGTGCTGCTGTAGCTGCCGAAGAAGAGGTAGCGGTCGTCCTTGCTGCGGGTGACCGAGGCGCGGAAAAGCACGTCGGGCTCGCGATACACCACCGGGTCCGAGGCCGGGTCGCTGCCGAGCGCGTGGCGGAGCACCCGGTCCGGGCGGTGGGAGGCGTCCGTCCTGGTGTAGAAGAGGGTCTGGTTGTCCGCGGCCCACACCAGCCCGAAGTGGATGTCGTCCACCCGGTCCGGGAGGATGGTGCCGCTGGCGAGGTCCTTGACCATCAGGGTCAAACGCTCCGAACCGGCCGTGTCCACGCTGAAGGCGAGCCGCCGGTGATCCGGGCTCACCGTCATGGCGTAGATGCGGAAGTAGCCGATGCCGCGGGCCATCTCGTTCTGGTCCAGCAGCACCTCCTCGGGCGCATCCAGGCTGCCCCGCTTGCGCGCGAAGATGGGGTACTGCTCCCCCTCGACCGTGCGCGAGTAGTACCAGTACGGACCGCGCTTCTCGGGCACCGACAGGTCCGTCTGCTGAATGCGCCCCAGCATCTCCCCGTACAGCGTTTCCTGGAGCGACTCGGTGTGCGCCATGGCGGCGTCCGTGTAGCGGTTTTCCGCCTCCAGGTAGGCGATGGTCTCGGGGTTGTCGCGGTCGCGGAGCCAGAAGTAGTCGTCGGTCCGCACCTCCCCGTGCAGCGTGTCGGTCCGCGGGACGATCCGCGCGACGGGCGGCGAGGCTGCCCCGGCCGCGGGAGCGTGCTGGGTGGTGACTCCCGAGCATGCGGCGGCGAGAGAGCACAGTACGGGAACGATCCACCGGGGGCGAACGACGGTCATGGCGGGGCTGCGAATGGGTGATCCAGGATGTCCGGGAGGAAGCTGCACCGGGAGGGGCGCGTATGCAAGCCAGGACGCGGGCGCGCCCTGGAACGTGCGGCGCAGGGGAGGGTTAGGAAGACCGGACCCGTAGATGAAATCGGTCCGTTGTGTTAGATTCGCACGTTCACGGCCGGCGTGTCCGGCGCCGCCTGTCCCGCCACCCGAAGAGTTTCTGTGAAGCATCCATCCGCCTTTCCGTTGCGTCGCTCTGCCCTGCTGGGTCTGCTCGCGCTGCCGCTCGCGCTGGGCGGGTGCGCGGACGAGGGCGCCGAAACGCTCGACGCTCAGCCCTCGCGCGAAGCGGCGACGCAGTCCGGCGCCACCGGGCAGCCTGCCGCCGCACCCGCGGAAGCGCCCCGCTTCAC
>JALZKG010000388.1 GCA_030859365.1 Gemmatimonadota bacterium | reverse complement strand
CGCCGGGCGTGGGGCGGCCCGGGAGGCCCGGGGAGCGGGTGGCGAAGTCGTGTGCGAGCCCGGTCACCTCTCCGGTGGACGCACCGCTGAACTCCACGAACAGGACGCCCTGCGCGTCCGGCGCGGCGAGCGCGGCGCTGGCGCGGAACTCGAACAGCTCCCGCGCCCCTCGCAGCACCCGCGAATCCACGATCTCCAGCGCGGAAAGGCCCCGCTCGGGGAGGATGTGGACGATGGCGTCCATGGAGGCCCACCGCTCCCGGAACGACAGCAGCACCAGCGCCCGTGCCGGGGCGATGGGGACCAGCCCCAGCTCCGCCTCGACCACGGTGGCGAGCGTCCCTTCGGAGCCCACCACCAGGTGCGCCAGGTTCAGCTCGGGCGCTTCCAGCATGGCGTCGAAGTTGTAGCCGGAGACGCGGCGGGGGATCTTGGGGTAGCGCTCCAGGATGCGCGCCCGCTCCGGCTCCAGGATGGCGAGGACGCGGCGGGCCAGCTCCCCCTCCCGCCCCGGCAGCGTCGCCACCGCGTCGCGGGCGACGGGGCCGAAGTGGGCGCACTCCCCGCCGGCCAGGACGCAGTCGAGCGAGTGGACGTGATCCCCCGTCTTGCCGTACACCAGCGAGCGGGCGCCGCAGGAGTTGTTGCCGATCATCCCCCCGACGGCGCACTGCCGCTGCGTCGCGGGATCCGGTCCGAACTGGAGGCCGTGCACGGCCGCCGCGTGGTTCAAGCGCTCCAGGCTCAGGCCCGGCTGAACGCGGACGCGACGCCGGTCCGGGTCCATCTCCAGGATGCGGTGCATCCGCTTGGTGAAGTCCAGCACCAGGGCGGGTCCCACCGTCTGCCCGGCGAGCGCCGTTCCGCCGCCGCGTGGAAGGACCGGGACGCCCATCTCCGCAGCGATCTCCGTCGCCGCCCGCACGTCGTCGGCGTCGCGCGGGACCACCACGCCCACCGGGAGGATCTGGTACAGCGAGGCGTCGGTGCTGTACAGCAGCCGGCTCTTGGCATCGAAGCGCACCTCGCCGCGGACGCGCTCGCGCAGAGCCCGCTCCAGGCGCGGTGCGTTTGCATCGGGTTGAACGACGGGGAGCATCGCGAGTGGGCGTTGAAGTTCAGGCGGCGGCGTGGACGCGCCGGGGAAGGAGGAAAGGCGCGGTCGAACCTCGCCTCCCGCAGGGCGGCAAGCCCCGACTCCACGTCATCGGCTTCCCGCACCGCCATGCGGTCCACTTCATCGTCGCCGTCGATCAGGATGTCGAGGTGCGCCTCGCTGGTGTCCACGGTCAGGGCATCTCGACTTTCAGGTCGCGGGGTTCCCGTCGTCGTTGCGCGTCCAGTGTTTGGAAGACGCCGAAGATACGCGGGTGGTACTGGGGGGCAATTCCCGGTCCCGGTGTCCTCCACCTCCAGGGCGGCCCAGGGTCCGCTCCCGTCCGCCCGCACTCCGGAGTCCGCTTCTCGCGCGAAGCGGCAGCGGACGGCCACCCGTCCCCCCGTCCCGGTGAATTTGACCGCGTTGGAAAGCAGGTTGACCAGGATCTGCCGCACCCGGTCCTCGTCGCTTCGGCGGCGCCGCGCAGCGGGGGGGCGTCCGTTCCACCGTGATCCCGCCCGCCTCGATCCGCTCGACGTACCTCCAGGAGCGGCTCCAGGGCGGCGACACGGGACCTGAGCTGACCCACCTCTTCCGCATTCACAACGGGATTCACGACGCTTCTCCGGGGGAGTGGATCATGGGGGGTCCGCATCGAAGAAGGGTCCGTTCGCGAAGGGGAGGATCGCCAGCTTCGCCGACAGCGCCAGCGGCTTGAACAGCTCGGCGGTTTCACGCGGGAGCGGGACCCGGGCGAACAGGATCACCGCGAACAGATCCCCACGGGGCAGGACTCCGCCGAACCCCAGTACGGAGCGTACGCCGAAGCGAATCACGAAATCGTCCTGCGCGGGAACGTACGGGCTCCCCGTCGCATCGGGAACGTGGAAGACGTTGAAGGTGCGCTGCTGCAGATCGGCCACGACCGCCGGATCGGGCTGGAGCACGGAGCCCACCTCCAGGCCGAGCTGTCTGATCAACTGGGCGATCATGGGGATGCGGGCTACCCCGCGCTCGCTCGGCAGCGGGATCACCTGGTGCCCCGCCGACGCGCTCCGCGCGTTCCACTCCGGCTGGTCACCGGCGGTGGCGAGCAGCGTCAGGCACCGCATGGCGGGAGCAGCGGTCTCTTCGCCGAGCGCCTCGTGCGCGAGGCGTTGCAGGGCGGGGGCCAGCGCGCCGAAAGGGTGCGTCTTGAAACATCGCGCCAGCACGCACCCCCGCTCGCCGCGGCCATCCCTGAGGCTGTCGTAAAGGAAGCGAACGATCCGATTGGCCGCCTCCTCCATGGACCCCGCCCCGGTGCCCATGACGCGCAGTGCCCTGCCGCACTCGGTCATCTCCCTCAGCGTAAACCGGGACAGGTCGTACATAGGAAACTGCGGCTCGGAGGTTTGCACGGGTCGCGACGCGTTATCGCGGGGCCGAAGGGAGCACGAGCCGGAAGGTGCTCCCCTCCCCCGGCGCCGAGGTCACTCCGAGGGAGCCGCCCAGGATCTCCGCCAGGTGACGGGAGATGGGAAGCCCGAGCCCGGTCCCGTGCCGGTCGCCGGTTCCGATCTGCACGAACTCCTCGAAGACGAGCGCCAGGTCCTCGGCCGCGATGCCAACCCCTTGGTCCGTCACCTCGACGGCGACGCTGCCGTCCGGCGCGGCACCGCACCGGACCGTCACCGGCTTCCCTTTCCCGAACTTGATCGCGTTGGAAAACAGGTTCAGGAAGATCTGGCGTACGCGCCGCGGATCGGTGAGGATCGCGCGGGGACACACCTCGTCGGTGATCTCCAGCGTGGAGCCGTGCTCCTCCGCCATGGGACGGAGGGTGGTGAAAAGATCGTCGATCAGCGAGCGGATGCACACCTCCTCCATCTGCAGCTCCAGCTTGCCGGCCTCGATCTTCGACAGATCCAGGATGTCGTTGACCAGCTCCAGGAGGTGCCGGGCGGCCTTTTGCGAACGCTCGATCCCCCGCGTCTGTGTATCGGAAAGCGGCCCGTAGACGCCGGCGAGGAGGAGGTCGTTGTAGCCGAGGACCGCGTTCATGGGGGTGCGCAGCTCGTGGCTCATCTGCGCGTAGAAGCGGCTGCGGGAATCGATCAACCCTTCGATCTCCGACCGCGCGCGCTCCGCCTCTTCGCTTCTCGCGGCGAGGTCGGCGTTGACGCGCTGCAGCTCGTCGTTCGCCATCTCCAGCTCCAGCTGCGTTTCCTCGAGGTGCGTCGCCTGGACCTGAAGCTCCGCCGTCTGCAGCTCCAGCTCCGTCGCCTGCTCTTCCAGCAGATAGCGTGCGTGGACCCCCGCGGTGACGTCCACGCCGTGCACGAAGATCCCCGTGACGGCGCCGTCCACCCCGGTGACCGGCTGGTAGACGAAGTTGACGTAGCGCTCCACGAGCGGCGCGTCCGCCTCGGTCCGCAGCAGCACGCGAATCTCGTTGCCGACGAACGGCTCGCCCGTGCGGTACACCCCATCCAGCAGCTCGATAAAGCCCTGCCCCACCACCTCGGGGAGCGCCTCGGCCACCGGCTTCCCCAGGATGTCGCGACGGCCGGCGAGCTGGTAGTACGGCGGATTGGCCATCTCGAACACGTGCTCCGGCCCCCACAGCATGGCGATAACGGCCGGTGCCTGCATGAAGATGTCTTTCAGGCGGGAGCGCTCGCGGTCCAGCTCCGCGATCAGCCGCTCGCGCTCCGCCGCGAGCGCTCCCGCCTCGGCCAGCGCGTCCTCCAGCCGCCGCGACTGCTCGATGGTGGTACGCTCGTGCACCTCCAGGAGCTGTTCCACTGCGGCGACGTGCGAGCGGAGACGTCGCACCTCATCGTCGACATCGCTCATGCCCATGAGGTGCGCTCCCGGGGTGAAGGTCCGTGCATGACAGGCTCAGCGCTTCGGTTGCGAGACTACGGGGCGACGACCGGCTCGTCGACCCCGACGCTGCGCAGGCTGATGCGCTCGGCCCGCTGCAGGAGGCGGTGCACCACGTCGAGCGCGCGGCGCACGTCGTCGGGGGTTCGGGCGGGGGCTTCGCGGCGCAGCGCGGCGTCGGTCTCCTCGCGCAGGACGACAAACTCCCGCCGCAGGTGCTCCGGTCCCCACCCCAGCCGCAGCCGCTGGTCGCCGTGGCGCTCGGCGATGAGGCGCTGGATCTCGGTGCCGTCCTGCATCAGCTCCGGCTCGCCGCCTCCCTCGTCCAGGATCACCAGCGACTTGCCCATGTCGAGCAGAAAGGTGGCCACGTGGTCCTCGATCTGGGCGCGGTCCAGACCCGCCGTCGGAACGCCGTCGTCGGCTTCCAGGCGGTCGGCGAAGGACCGGACGATGGGGTCCGCCTGCTCCGCCAGCAGTCGTCCGACGTGGGCCAGCCCCGGCACCTGGTGCGGCACCAGCGGCCAGTGGTCCGCAAGCTCCGGGGTGTCGCCGTCGGCGACCGCCGGGAGCCAGAGGGTGAAGCGGGAGCCCGTGCCCGGCTCGCTCTGCGCGACCAGGTCGCCCCCCATCAGCCGCGCGAGCCTGCGGCTGATGGTGAGCCCCAGCCCGGTCCCTTCCTCCCGTCGGGTATGGGCGTCGTCCACCTGCACGAAAGGCTCGAAGACCTGCTCCAGCTTTTCGGGCGCGATCCCGACCCCGGTGTCCTGGACCTCGACGGCAACCCACGGCCCGCTCCCTTCCGTCAGCACGCCCCGGTCGGCTTCTCGCGCGAAGCGGCAGCGGACGGTGACCCGTCCCCCCGTCCCGGTGAACTTGACCGCGTTGGAAAGCAGGTTGACGAGGATCTGCCGCACCCGGTCTTCGTCGCCCAGGTAGAGCCTGTCCCACCCGCAGCTGGGATCAGCCGTCACCTCGATGCCACGTTCCGTGGCCTGCGGCCCCACCATGGCCCTCGCCGCCTCGGCGGCGCCACGCAGCCGGGTGGGCGCCCGCTCCACCTCCATTGCGCCCGCCTCGATCTTGGACAGGTCCAGGATCTCGTTGATCAGCCCGATCAGGTGACGGGTGCTCGCCTTGATCCGTTCTACGTACCTCTGCTGCCCCTCCGAAAGAGTCCCCGCGAGCCCCACCTCCAGCAGGTCCACGTAGCCAACGATGGCGTTGATCGGCGTGCGGATCTCGTGGCTCATGTTGGTGAGGAACTGGCTCTTGGCCCGGTTCGCCGCCTCGGCCTCGGCCCGCGCGTCCTCCACTTCGCGCTGCAGGCGGTCGCGCGCGGCGAGGTCGCGCCGCAGCTCGATCTCGGTGGTCACCGACGCCGCCAGGTCACGCAGCGTGCCGATCTCGTCGCTCGTCCACTCCCGCGTCCGCAGGTCGATCACGCAGAAGGAGCCGAGCACGTAGCCGTCGGAGGTGACCAGCGGGATCCCCGCGTAGGCGCGCGCGCCCAGTTCGGTCACCGCGAGGTTGTCGCGGGTGGCGGGGTGCCGGGTGGTGTCGCCCACCACCAGCGGCTCACCGGAGGTCACCACGTGCTCGCACATGGAGTAGGAGAGGGGCAGCTCGCGCGCCGAAGCGGCCGGCTCGGGGAGCCCGACCGCGCTCTTGCAGAACTGCCGGTCCCGGTCGATCAGCGAAACGATCGAGACCGGCGCTCCGAGAAAGCGCGCCGCCAGGCGGGTCAGCCGGTCGAACGCTTCCTCGGAGGGAGAATCGAGGAGGCCGGTGTCGCGCAGGGCGGCAAGCCGGCCCGGGGCGGACACGACGGAACTGGGCGGCAGGTCGCTCACGGGGCCGGGAGTTGGGGACGCTGCCCCGGGCGGATGGACGCCGCGGGGCTCCGGAAGCAAAGTACGGGGTACCGACGGCCGACGCAAAGACTTGGCAACCCAACGGATCGGCGAGGACCATGCACGTATATCTGCGGAACGAACCGGTGGATCTGGAGATGCGCGAAACCGACCCCGAGGGGCTGCTGTCGGGAGAAGCGGGTCTGGTGGCGGTCGCTTTCTGGGTTCACGGCAACGAGCGCCCGAGCTTTCGCGCCCTGCTCCCGCCGGAAACCCTGGAGGTGCTCACCACCGCGCTCCGGGAGCCGGTGCGGCTCGGCGTCCTGGCGGAGGAGCCGGAAGAAGGCGAGGAGCTGCGGGTGATGGTCGGACTTTCGCTCCCCCCCGATGCCGCCCCGGGCGAGGAGGAGGGGGAGGGCGGCGCGGAGCCGTGGGCGGCGGCGAACCCGGATGCGTGGAGGGGGGACGAGGGGGAGGCGGAAGGGGAGGACCGCACGGTGATGCTCGCCTTCGCGCCGCTGGTGCGGCTGGAGCGCCGCTTTCCCGACGACTTCGGCGAGGAGCTGTCCGACCTCCTGGAAAGCGCCCTCGCGGGCGACACCCGCCCCTCGCTGCAGGCGCGGGTGGACCGGATGCTCGGCGACGGCTGACGCAGCCCG
>JALZKG010000345.1 GCA_030859365.1 Gemmatimonadota bacterium | reverse complement strand
ATGCCACGCTGCGCGACCTCCACGAGCTCGCCGCCCAGCACGAGGACCCGGAGCACGGCCATGCGGTCGGCGTGCTCCAGGCGATGCGCGGGGGGAAGGGGAGCGCGCAGCGCAGCCTGGAAGCGCTCGGCGCCCGCGGGCTCGCGCGCCGCACCCCGGACGGCTGGACCATCACCCCGGCCGGAGCCCGGGAAGCGGAGCGCGGCGCGGAGCCGGAAGAGGAGGAAGAGTGAACCCGGAGATCGAGATCCAGTGGATCGCCGCCGTGGTCGCGGCGGCGTGCGCGCTCCCCGGCGTGTTTCTGGTGCTGCGGAGGATGGCGCTGATGAGCGACGCCATCGCGCACTCCATCCTGCTCGGCATCGTCCTCGCCTTCTTCATCACCGAGAACACCGCATCGCCGCTGCTGATCGCCGCCGCCGCGCTCACCGGGGTGCTGACGGTCTCGCTCGTGGAGCTGCTCCGCCGCAGCGGGCGGGTGCGGGAGGACGCGGCGATCGGGGTGGTCTTCCCGGCGCTCTTCAGCGTGGGGGTGATCCTGATCTCGCGCTACGCGGGCGACGTGCACCTGGACGTGGACGCGGTGCTGCTGGGGGAGCTCGCCTTCGCCCCCTTCGAGCGGTGGGAGGTGGGGGGCACGGACCTCGGCCCCCGCATCCTCTGGGTGATGGGGACGATCCTGGCGCTCAACGTCGTGTTCCTCGCGGCCTTCTACAAGGAGATGAAGCTCGCCACCTTCGATGCTCCCCTGGCCGCGGCGCTCGGCTTCGCGCCGGGCGCGCTGCACTACGCCTTCATGACGCTGGTGTCGGTCACCGCGGTGGGAGCGTTCGACGCGGTGGGATCCATCCTGGTGGTGGCGCTGATGATCGCGCCGCCGGCCGCGGCGTACCTGCTCACCGACCAGCTGCCGCGCATGATCGCGCTGGCGGTGGCGCTCGGGGTGGCGAGTGCGCTGGGAGGGTACTGGACGGCGTACGTGCTGGACGTTTCCATCGCCGGATCCATGGCGTCGATGAGCGGCGTCCTCTTCTTCCTGGTACTTCTCCTTGCGCCCGAGCGCGGGGTGGTCGCGACGGCGCGGCGGCGGGCGCGACAGCGCTGGGAGTTCGCCCAGACCATGCTCGCCATCCACCTGCTCAACCACGAGCGGAGCCCGGAGGCGGCCGAGGAGAACCGCGAAGCACACCTGCACGAGCACCTGCGCTGGGAGCCCGGCTTCGCTTCGCGGGTCGTGCGACGGGCGGAGACCGCGGGGCTGCTCGTCGTCCGTGCGGGCGGGGAGCGCCTGCTGCTGACGCCGCGCGGGCGCGACACCGCGCGCGAAGCGGCGGAGGCGGGGGCGTGAAGATCCAGAGCAACGCCTGGAACCGCGTCCGTTATACCGCCCTCGCCCCGCTGTACGACCGGGTGGTGCGGTTTGGACCTGCCCGGAAGCGATCGGTCGAGCTGCTCGCGCTGCAGCCCCGGGATCGGGTGTTGATCCCCGGCTGCGGCACCGGCGCGGACCTTCCCTTTCTCCCCGCGGGGGTGGCGGTGGTCGCCGGGGACATCACCCCCGCGATGGTCCGCCGCACCCGCGCCCGCGCCGGGCGGCTGGGGCGGGAGATCGATGCGCGGACCATGGACGCGGCCGACACCGATCTACCCGACGCCTCGTTCGACGCGGTGATCCTGCACCTGATCCTGGCGGTGATCCCGGACCCGGTGGGATGCATCCGGGAGGCGGAGCGGGTCCTGCGCCCCGGCGGCCGGATCATCGTGTTAGACAAGTGGGTCCCCGACGGTGCGCGCGCCTCCCCCTTGCGCCGCTTCGCCAATGTCTTCGCCCGCGCCGTCGCGACGGAGCTGACCCGCAGCCTCGGTCCGCTGGTGGCGGAGACCGAGCTTGCGGTGGAGCACCGGGAGCCGGCGGGACCCTTCGCGCTTTTCGAGATCGCGTTGCTGCGGAAGCCTGCCTAGCTCAGGGCAGTGCGATTGAGCCTTGCCGCTCCTCGTCGCCCGCGCGGGTTAGGCGGGCCCCACTGCTCGTCAGCAGCAGGTACGGGTTGATGTTCTCGCCCTCCCACCAGCGCTTTGCGTCGGACAGGATCGCCACCGAAAAGTGCAGGTGGTAGTTGCCCCGCCCCGCGTTCCCGGTGTCGCCCACGTAGGCGACCACCTGTCCCCCGAACACCTCGTCGCCCTCGCGTAGCCCGGCCACGTAGTCGTCGAGATGGGCATAGTAGTAGCGCGTCACCCCGTCCCGGTCCAGCAGATACAGGCTGGTGCCGCCCGCCGCGCTGTTGTGCAGCTTCAGCACCCTGGCATCCGCCGCGGCGAGCACCGGGGTGCGGTGCGGAGCCATGATGTCGATGGCGTGGTGGACGCGCCCGCCGGAGCGCGGATCGTTGTAGCTGTCGCGGAGACGGTCCGCCGATACCCCTGCGACAGGGATCAGCAGCGATCCCGCCGACACGACCGGATGGCCGAGGATGCGCGGCTCCGAACGGGCGGGCGCCGGCGCCGAGGGAGGTGTGGTGGAGAAGGAGCAGCCAGCGAGCAGGAGCGGGACCAGGAGGGCGGAGCGGATGCGAGGGGTCATGGCGGCGAGAGGATACGGAGGGAGGTGGGGCGTCGCTGCATGGGCTGCGAGAGCGACGCGGTGGGACGGTCGGGTGCGGGTTGCGGCCGGGCAGGTTTATGCGTTCATCTGCCAGACACGGAAGTTGAGGACGGCGGCGAAGCTCACCCAGGCCAGGTAGGGGAAGAGCAGCATCGCCGCGATGCGGTGGTGGCGGGCGAACGCCGCAACGATGGCGAGGATCGCGACCCAGAGGATCAGGATCCCGACGAGGGCGCCCCCGGGGCTCCGCAGCCCGAAGAAGAGCCAGGACCAGGCGGCGTTCAGCACCAGCTGCACCGCAAACAGCGACAGCGCGCCGGAGGCGCCGTCGAAGCCCCGCCGCCGCCACACCAGCCACGCGGCGATGCCCATCAGCAGGTACAGCGCCGTCCACACAGGCCCCAAAACCCCGGCCGGCGGGTTCCACACGGGCTTGCGGAGCCCTTCGTACCAGGGGCCCGGCTGCCAATGGCTACCTATCCATCCCGCGGCCAGCGCGAGCGCGACCCAGCCGGCAAGGCCGAGCAGGGATCGGAGAGTGCTCACGGCGCGCGGTGCGACGGGAGGTGCGTTCACGGGCGGAAGGAGTGGGAAACCGGCGGCCGGCGGGGGAGTGCGTGCGGAAGGCTGAAGTTGGCGGGCCGGGGCGCGGGGCGCAAGGCTTTGCGCCCGTCGGGGAGATCCCTTACGACGGCGACTGCCTCCGCGCCACGTTCGCGTCGATACGCAGCCTCACCCCACCCCACGTCTCGTGGATGTCCAGCGCCCCCTGCCAGACCGAGGCGAAGTCGAAGCCCACGCCGGTGGGGTGCCGATCCAGCGAAAACCCGGATCCGCCGGCGATCCAGAAATCCGGCGCTCCGGCCCTGCCGGCGGCAGCGTACTCTTCGCGGGCGGCGGCGTGCAGCGCGGCGGCGTTGAAGCGGTGGGCGTACACCCCGGGCTGGAAGCGTCCGTCGGCGAGCACGCCGCGGATCCAGGCCCGGTAGTACGCCTGCATACGGGCGGGGATAGTTTCCATCCGCTCCACGTCCAGGAAGATGACCGTTCCGCCGGGGAAGCCATCGCTCGCGGTCTTGCGCACGGCATCGGCCGCCTCGGCGGCGCCCTGCTCCGCGCTGAGCAGCTCGCGGGAGCAGGTCACGGACCCGCCTGCCTCGGCTCCCATCACGTTCCAGCCGGGGGCGAGCTGCTGAACGCCGTCCCACGTCTGCTGGCCGACATACAGGAGCGCTGTTCCCCATCCCATCCCCTGCAGCGTGGCGCGCTTCCCCATCCACGAAGCGTCGCGGTGACAGGGCGCCTGCAGGTAGTAGCCGACCCAGCGGTAGGGAGACGC
>JALZKG010000326.1 GCA_030859365.1 Gemmatimonadota bacterium | reverse complement strand
GGTTCACGGTCTCGATCAGAGCGGTCGGCAGGCTTTCGATGATGGAAAAGAAGATCAGCAAGCTCATTCCGTTGCCGATTCCCCGCTCGGTGATCTGCTCACCGAGCCACATCACAAACATGGCGCCCGTCGTCAGCATCAGCACCATGGTCAGCTTGAAGCCGTACCCCGGGTTTGCCACGGCACCCGGCACCTGGCTTTCGAGGAAAACCCCATACCCGTACGCCTGCACCGCCGACAGACCGAGCGTGGCGTAGCGAGTGTACTGCGTCAGCTTCTTCCGGCCTTCCTCCCCCTCCTTCTGCATCTTCTCGATGGTGGGGAAGACTGCCGCCAGCAGCTGAAACATGATGCTGGCGGAGATGTACGGCATGATGCCGAGGGCGAACACGGTCGCGCGGGACAGACCGCCCCCGACAAACATATCGTAGATTCCGAACACGGTCCCCTGCAGTTGCCCGGCGTATTCCCGGAGCGCCGCAACGTCGATCCCCGGCGAAACCACATGGGCGCCGATCCGATAGATGACCAGGCAGAGCAGCGTGAAAAGGATCTTGTCCTTGAGTTCCGGAATCCGGAACAGGGTCGCGACCGGGTTCGCCATCTTCAGCCGAGCTCCTCGACCCGGCCGCCAGCGGCTTCGATCTTTTCACGCGCCGAGCGGCTGAACCGGTGCGCGGAAACCGTCAACCTGCGGGAGACCTCCCCGGTCCCCAGGATCTTGACCGGACGGTCGACGTAGCCGATCAGGCCGCTGGCCTTCATCGCCTCCGGCGTCGCCTCGTCCTGCTCGATCCGGTCCAGCTGGTGCAGATTGACCACCTGGAACTCCACCCGGTTGATGGGCGTGAAGCCGCGCTTCGGCAGTCGACGCTGCAGAGGAAGCTGGCCGCCCTCGAAGTGCGGCTTGCCTCCGCCTGGACCGCTATGGCCGGCGCGTGCCTTGGAGCCCTTGTGCCCCTTGCCCGAGGTCTTCCCCGTCCCGGATCCGGGACCGCGGCCCAGCCGCTTCCGGTCGCGGTGGGAGCCCTCCGGGCGGGGCAGGTTGCTGAGATCAGTCATGGGTCTGTTCCTCTCCTTCGGGGCTCACCTGGACCAGATGGCGCACCTGGAAAATCATCCCGCGGATCGCCGGGTTGTCGTTGTGCACTACCGAACGCTGGTGGCGCAGTCCCAGTGCCTCCAGGGTACGCCGGTGCTTGTCGGGCGCACCGATGCCGCTCTTGGTCTGCAGAATGCGAATTTTAGCCACGCGCCCCTCCCATCGCTTCCAACGGGATGCCGCGCTCGCGCGCAAGCTGCTCACGGGTGGTGAGGTTGGAAAGCCCATCCATCGTCGCGAGCACCATGTTGAAGGGGTTGTTAGACCCCAGGCTCTTGGTCAGGATGTCGTGAACGCCCACGCACTCCAGCACCGCCCGTACGGCACCGCCAGCGATCACGCCGGTTCCTTGGCTGGCGGGACGCAGAAGCACCTCGCCCGCTCCGGCGTGGCCGATGATCTCGTGGGGGACCGTCCCCCGCTGCAGCGGAATGGACACCATGGCGCGACGAGCCGCTTCCAATCCTTTGCGGACCGCCTCCGAAACCTCGTTGGCCTTGCCGGTGCCGACGCCCACCTTCCCCTGCTGGTCGCCGACGGCGACCAACGCGGTGAAGGAGAAGCGCCGCCCGCCTTTGACCACCTTGGCGACGCGATTGATGTGGATGACGTTCTCCTTCAGATCCGACTCACGCGGGCCGCCGCGTCCACCGCGCCCGCCGCCGCCCCGGTTGTCCCTGTTTTCTCTTGCCACGCGTCCCCCTAGAAGTCGAGGCCGCCCTCACGGGCGCCTTCAGCGAAGGCCTTGACACGGCCGTGGTACAGGTAGCCGCCCCGATCGAACACCACCTGGGTGATGCCGTTCTCGCGGGCGCGCTCGGCGAGCGCCTTGCCGATCGCCCGGCTCATGTCGGTTTTGGAAAGACCTTCGCTGCTCCTGCGCTCACGCAGCTCCGGCGCGAGCGTTGACATCCCGATCAGCGTCGTGCCCGCGGCGTCGTCGACGACCTGCCCCTCGATGTGGCTGAGGGAGCGATACACCACCAGGCGCGGCCGCTCGGGGGTACCGTGCACCTTCTTGCGCACGCGGCGGTGACGCCGCGCTCGGCGGTCCTGTCTGGTATTCAAGCCTGTCCTGGCCATCGGTCCCATTATGTGAGAGTGACTATGCGGTGATGTTGCCCCGCAGGCGGCTACTTGCCGCCGGCCTTGCCCGCCTTGCGGCGGATCACCTCGCCCTGGTACTTGACGCCCTTGCCCTTGTAGGGCTCCGGCGGCCGCAGCGAACGGATCTCCGCCGCCACCTGACCCACCATTTCCTTGTTGCTTCCCGACACTTCCACCACGGTGGCCGTGGCGGCGTGCAGTTTGATCCCTTCCGGGGCCCGGTAGTCGATCGGGTGGGAGTAGCCGAGGCTGAGGGTGAGCCCGAAGGCCTTGTTCTCCGCACGGTATCCGACTCCGACGATCTCGAGCGTCTTCTTGTACCCGGTGGTCACACCTTCGATCATGTTGGCTACGAGGGTACGGCTGAGCCCATGAAGCGCGCGGTGCTCCGGTGCATCCGACGGGCGCTCTACCAGGATGTCATCGCCATCGCGACGCACGGCAACATCCCGGTGCAACTCACGATGAAGTTCTCCGTTCGGGCCTTTGACCCGGATCTCACTACCGTCGATGCTGACGTCGACGCCGGCCGGTACCGGGATCGGCTTTCTTCCAATTCGTGACATTTATCGTTCCTCGCTTCGGATTACCAGACGACGGCGAGGAGCTCGCCACCCACGTTCGCTGCCTTCGCCTCGCGGTCCGTCATCACGCCGCGGGAGGTCGAAAGGAACGCCATCCCGAGGCCGTTGCGGACACGGGGAATGTCTTCGACGCCGACATAGCGGCGCAGTCCGGGCTTCGAAACGCGACGAAGCTCGCGGATCACCGGCTTGTCCTGATAATACTTCAGATACAGGCGCAGGGTCTGGTGCTTGTCCCCGTCCAGCAGCTTGTAGTCGTGGATATAGTGGTTTTCCTTGAGCAGCCGGGCGACTTCCCGCTTCAGCTTGGAAGTTGGCATGTCTACCCGGCGGTGCCGCGCGAGAGCGGCGTTGCGTACACGCGTGAGCATGTCCGCAATCGGATCTGTCATCATCGGTCGGTCTCCTTTAGTATCCCGCGCAGCGCGCGGGACTCGAAGGAAGTTTTGAATGGTCCGGCCGCCCGCTAGGGGGGCGGCTGGAGGTCTACCTCTACCAGCTGGCTTTGCGAACTCCCGGAATTTCGCCGCGCAGTGCCATCTCACGGAAGCAGATCCGGCACAAACCGAATTTGCGGATAAACGCCCGCGGGCGGCCACAGCGGTTGCACCGATTGTGCGCCCGGACGCCGAACTTCGGCTTCTGATTGGACTTCTCGATCAGGGCTTTGCGCGCCATACTCAGGTCACAAGTTGGAGATGAACGTCGGGACGCCCGGTCAGGCCGCGACCTGAACGGGCGACGATCCGCGGAACGGCATGCCGAGCTCACGCAGCAGAGCAAGCGCTTGGTCGTCCCGGTTGATGGAGGTGACGATGGTGATGTCCATGCCGTGCACCTGCTGCACCTTGTCGTACTCGATCTCCGGGAAGATCAGCTGCTCCTTGACACCCAGAGTATAGTTGCCGCGGCCGTCGAAGGAGCGTGTCGCAACACCGCGAAAGTCGCGGATGCGCGGCATCGCAACGTTGATCAGGCGGTCGAGGAACTCGTACATGCGAACCCGCCGTAGCGTCACGGTGGCGCCCACGGGCATCCCCTCGCGAAGGCCGAAGTTGGAAATCGCCTTTTTGGCGCGGGTGACCACTGCCTTCTGGCCGGTGATCAGACCGAGTTCGGCCACCACGGCGTCCATCAGCTTGGGGTTCTTCTGCGCCTCCCCGAGGCCGACGTTGATCACGATCTTCTCCAGACGCGGGACCTGCATCGGGGTCTTGAAGCCGAACTCCTTCTGCAGCCGCTCCCGGACCTGGCCTTCGTAGTACGTCTGCAGCCGCGGCAGCGGCCCCCTGCTATCACTTGCCATCGTTTCTCTTTCGGCGTTCCGTATCCCACTCGTTTGGCGGGGCGGTCACGCGGGTAGGGGCACGCGCCGCGTGCCGGAATCGTTACGCCTTCGGGATGACCCGGCCGGAGCGCACGCTGACGCGCTCCCGCCGGCCCTCATCGGACATCTGCGACCGGACGCGGGTAGGCTCACCGTTCGAAGGGTCGATCAGCATCACGTTGGATACGGCGAGCGGCGCCTCGAAGCTGACGATCGCCCCTTCCGGGTTCAGCTGCGACGGCTTGCGGTGCCGCTTGCGTATGTTTATGCCCTGCACCACCACGCGATTTTTCTCCGAGTCCACCCGCAGCACGGTGCCCTCTTCGCCCCGGTAGTTGCCGCTGATCACGCGGACGCGGTCTCCATGGCGAATCTTCATCTTCGCCATCAGATCACCTCGGGAGCGAGCGAAACGATCTTCATGTAGCGCTTCTCGCGAAGCTCGCGAGCAACCGGCCCGAAGATACGGGTCGCCCTCGGCTCACCCGCATCGTTGATGATCACCGCGGCGTTCTCGTCGAACCGGATGTACGACCCGTCCTTGCGCCGCTGCTCCTTGCGGGTGCGGACCACGACTGCCTTGGCGACCTCGCCCTTCTTCACCGTTCCGTCCGGAAGGGCGTCCTTGACGGCGACGACCACCACGTCGCCGATGTGGGCGTAGCGGCGCTTACTGCCGCCGAGCACCCGAATGACGAGCGCCCGCTTGGCTCCACTGTTGTCCGCGATCTTGACGATCGACTCTTGCTGAATCATGGCTCTGGCTTCCGTCTACTTGGCGCGGGTGATGACTTCTGCAACCCGCCACCGCTTCATCTTGCTGAGCGGGCGGGTCTCGGAAATGCGGACGACGTCTCCAACGTTGTACTCGTTGGTCTCGTCGTGCGCGTGGTATTTTTTGCTGCGGGTGACCTGCTTGCCGTAAAGCGGGTGCGCATAGCGGCGCTCCACCACCACGACCACGGTCTTGTCCATCTTGTCCGAGACGACGGTACCGATCCGCGTTTTGCGGTGGCCCTGCTCCTGCTCGGCTCCGGTCTGATTTTCAGCGTTCATTGGCTCGCGCCCTCGACGGAAAGTTCACGTTCGCGCAGCACCGTCTTCATCCGCGCTACGTCGCGGCGGATCTGGCGGATCAACATAGGGTTCTCCAGCTGCTGCGTCGCCGCCCGGAAGCGGAGCTTGAAACGCTCCTCCTCCATCTGCTCAAGCCGCGCACGGATTTCCTCGGTGTTCAGCTCGCGGATCTCTGCGCCGGTCATGCCTCACCTCCCGCGGCCGCAGCGGGAGCGTGCTCCCGCTCTACGAAACGCGCCTTCACCGGAAGCTTGGCGGCGGCGAGCTGCATCGCCCGCTTCGCCACCTCGGGGCTCACCCCCTCCAACTCAAACAGGATCCGACCGGGCTTGACGACGGCAACCCAGCCTTCCGGGTTGCCCTTCCCCTTGCCCATGCGGACTTCCAGCGGCTTCTTGGTGATCGACTTGTCTGGAAAGATACGGATCCACACCTTGCCGCCGCGCTTGATGTGCCGGGTCATGGCGATACGAGCCGCCTCGATGGTGCGGTTCGATACCCAGCCGGGCTCCAGCGCCTGCAGCCCGAATTCGCCAAAGGCGACGTAGTTCCCGCGGGATGCCTTCCCCCGCATCCGCCCCTTCATCTGCTTGCGGTACTTGACTCTCTTCGGTGCCAGCATCGTTCCAATCTCCTAGGCGTCGGTGGAGTACGTACGGCCCCGGCGGTTCTCCACCACCTCGCCCTTGAACACCCACACCTTCACCCCGATAGTTCCAAAAGTCGTGCGCGCCGTCGACTGTGCATAGTCAATGTCGGCGCGGAGCGTCTGCAGAGGGATTCGCCCCTCCTTGTACCCCTCGGACCGTGCGATTTCGGCGCCGTTCAGGCGGCCGCCCACCTGCACCTTGATGCCTTCGGCGCCGGCACGCATCGCGTTCTGGACCGAGCGCTTCAGCGCTCGGCGGAAGCTCACGCGCTGGACCAACTGGCTCGCGATCCCGTCGGCGATCAACTGCGCATCCATCTCCGGGCGCTTGACTTCCTCGACGTTGATGGCAACCTCGCTCGGGCTGAGGCGGCCGAGCTCATCACGCAGCTTGTCCACCTCGGTACCGCCCTTGCCGATCACCACACCCGGCCGCGCCGTATGGATGGTGATGGTCACCTTCTGCGGCTTGCGCTCGATCTCCACCTCGGAGATCGACGCGTGGCCGAGACGCTGGTGGAGGTACTTGCGGATTTTTTCGTCCTCCATGAGAAGCTTTGGGAAGTCACGCTCCGCGTACCAGCGTGATTTCCACGGGGCAACGATTCCGAGCCGGAAGCCCCTGGGATGGGTTTTCTGTCCCACGGCTACTCCTTGTGGTCGACGATGATGGTGATGTGGCTGGTCCGCTTCATGATCGGTGTGGCGCGGCCCATGGCACGCGGAGACCACCGCTTCGTCGTCGGACCTTCATCCACGTACGCCTCGCGGACGACCAGGACATCCGTGTCCAGATAGCCACCCTCGGCGTCCGCCTTCTGCTGCGCGTTTGAAACGGCGGACCGAAGCGTCTTTTGGCTCGGCTGCGTAGCCGCCCGCTTCGAGAATTTGAGGATGGAATAGGCTTCGTTTACCCCCTTGCCACGGATCAGGTCCACGACCATGCGGACCTTGCGCGGGGACATGCTCACGTTTCTCGCCTTGGCACGAGCTTGCATATCGGTGTCTCCCTGGCTCGTGTTAGCGGGCCTTGACCCGTTTGTCGGCGAGCTTGCCGCCGTGGCCGCGGAACATCCGCGTGGGGGCGAACTCCCCCAGCTTGTGCCCGACCATGTTTTCCGTCAGGTACACGGGGATGAACTTGTTCCCGTTGTGCACCGCGATCGTGTGTCCGACAAACTCCGGAGTCACCGTGGAAGCGCGCGACCAGGTCTTGATCACCCGTTTCTCTCCCCGTTCGTTCATCGCCTGGACCTTGCCGAGGAGGTTGTGCTCCACGAAGGGTCCCTTTTTCAGGCTTCTCGGCATACGTCGTTCGCTCTTCGTCTTCCCCGAACCGTGCCGGGGCGAGTCCACATGATGATACCAGTGGTGGACGCGATGGTTGTGAGGGTGGCAGTGCCTACTGCGTCGCCCGGCCGCGCTTGCGCCCTCGGACGATGTACTTGTTCGAAGCCTTCTTCCCCTTGCGGGTCTTGGCTCCATCCGGCGTTCCCCACGGCGACACCGGGTGGCGCCCGCCCGAGGTCTTCCCTTCACCACCGCCGTGCGGGTGGTCGACGGGGTTCATCGCCACACCGCGAACCTTGGGCCGGCGCCCGCGCCAGCGGTTCGCGCCTGCCTTGCCGGTGGAGATCAGCTCGTGGTCGAGGTTCCCCACCTGTCCCACCGTCGCCGTGCATTCGCGACGGACGAGACGTACCTCCGTCGATGGCATACGGAGGGTCACGTACTCCCCCTCCTTTGCGACCACCTGGACGCCGGATCCCGCGGAGCGGGCCATCTGGCCACCCTTGCCGGGGCGCAGCTCCACGTTGTGGACGGTGGTGCCGAGCGGTATCTCCGCCAGCGGCAGCGAGTTGCCGACGCGGATGTCGGAGCCCGGCCCCGCCACCACCCGGTCGCCGACGGAGAGACCACGTGGGTGGAGGATATAGCGCTTCTCGCCGTCCTCGTAGTGCACCAGCGCGATGTTCGCGCTGCGGTTCGGATCGTACTCCACTGCAAAAATCACCCCCGCGATGCCGTGCTTGGAGCGCTTGAAGTCGATGACCCGGTACAGCCGCTTGTGCCCACCGCCGCGGCGGCGGGAGGTGATACGACCGTGATGGTTGCGACCGCCGCTCTTCGTGATCGGCTCGGTCAGCGACTTTTCGGGACCCTTGCGGGTGATCTCGCCGAAGTCGCTCGTCTGCCGGAAACGCGTTCCCGCGGTGACCGGCTTGAACTGCTTGATCGCCATGAGTTAGACTCCCTCGAAGATCTCGATCGTCTCGCCCGGCACGAGCGTTACCACGGCCTTTTTCCATGCGGCCCTGCGCCCGATGGTTTTGCCGACGCGCCGCTCCTTGCCCGCGTACCGCATGGTGCGCACACTGCGCACCTGGACGCCGAACTGCTTCTCCACCGCCTGGGCGATCTCGATCTTGTTCGCGTCGCGCCCCACCACGAAGGTGTAGGCGTTGTCGCGCTCCTGAATGATGGTGGACTTCTCCGTCACCACCGGGCGGACCAGAATGTCGTAGACGTTACGCATGGACAACCTCCCTGGCGGGCGCTTCGGCCTTGGATGCGGTCTGCAGCGCACCGGCTTCGACCAGCACCTCGTGGGCGCGCATCACGTCGTACGCGGAAGCCTGGTGGAACGGCATCACCTGCACCTCTGCGAGGTTGCGCGACGACAGGTATACCATCGGCTTGTAGCCGTCGGTCAGGACCAGCAGCTTGCGCTCGCCCATCGCGATCTTGCCGAGCAGGTCGGTGACCCGACGCGTCTTGGGCGCGTCGATCTCCAGCCTCTCGATCACGGCCAGCCGTTCCGTGAGGGCCTTCGCGTTGAACGCGGAGCGGCGCGCGACTGCGTTCACCTTCTTGGGAAGCCCCTGCCGGTACGAGCGAGGGCTCGGGCCGAAAACGACACCACCTCCCCTCCAGTGGGGAGCGCGGGTCGACCCCTGCCGGGCCCGGCCGGTCCCCTTCTGCCGCCATGCCTTGCGGCCGCCGCCGGAAATCATGCCACGGGTCTTGGTCGCGGCGGTGCCCTGACGGCGGTTTGCGAGGTGGGCGTTCACCACCTGATGCAGAGCAGCTTCGTGGACGACGCCGTCGAAGATCTCCTGGGGCAGCTCCCACGCGTCGCCGGCATCTCCGGCCGCGTTGAAATAGCGTGCGGTGAGCATCAAAAGCTCCTTATTGCTTCGAGATAAAGACGTAGCCGTTGGGCGGTCCCGGGACCGCCCCCCGCATGTACATCAGGTTGCGCTCCGCGTCGATCTTCGCGACGCGAAGATTGCGGATGGTCCGCTGGACATCTCCCATGTGTCCCGGCATCCGCTTCCCCTTGATCACCCGAGACGGGTTGGTGCCGGCTCCAATGGAGCCCGGTGCACGGTGAATCCGGGTCGCGCCGTGCGAGGCGCGCCCTCCCGCGAAGCCGTGGCGCTTCATGACGCCCGCGAAGCCACGCCCCTTGGTGGTTCCCGTCACCTTGACCCGGGCGCCGACTTCGAACCGCTCGACCGTGATCTGCGCCCCCGGCTCCGGGGACTCCCCGGCGAAATCGAACTCCTTCAGGATTTCGGGTGTCGCTTCGAGTCCCGCCTTGCCGGCGTGCCCGGATTCGGCCTGCGTTGCCCGGCTGGCCTTCTTCTGACCGTAGCCGAGCTGAACGGCACTGTACCCGTTCGCCTCGGGCGTACGGACCTGGACGACGGGGCAGGGGCCCGCCTCGATCACCGTGACCGGGATGACCATGCCGTTCTCGTCGAAGATCTGAGTCATCCCCAGCTTCTTGCCAATGATTCCTGACATCGCCTCCTCCTCAGTCAACCTTGATTTCCACGTCGACACCCGCCGGAAGATCCAGCTTGGTCAACGCTTCAACCGTTTGTGGACGAGAGTCCAGGATGTCTATCACACGCTTGTGAGTCTTGAGCTCGAACTGCTCGCGGCTCTTCTTGTCGATGTGCGGCGAGCGCAGCACCGTCCAGCGCTGCCGGCGCGTCGGAAGCGGAATCGGGCCGCTGATCCGCGCCCCGGTCTTCTCAGCCGTCC
>JALZKG010000306.1 GCA_030859365.1 Gemmatimonadota bacterium | reverse complement strand
GCCCTACATTGATCGCCCGCGTGGCCCGACCGCGCAGGACGCGGCCGACTACCAGACCGTGTTCGCCGCGAACGAGGGTGCCGTCGCCGCCCCCACCGCCGGGCTGCACTTCACCCCGGCGCTGCTGGAGCGGCTGGAACGGCGCGGCGTCCGCGTCGCCCGCCTCGTCCTGCACGTGGGGGTCGGGACCTTCCGGCCCGTGGAGAGCGAGGATCCGGCGGGGCACCCCATGCACGCGGAGTGGTACCGGGTGAGCCCCGAAGCCGCCGCGGCGGTCAACGCCGCGCGCGAGCGGGGGGCGCGCGTCTGGGCGGTGGGCACCACCGTCGCCCGCACCCTCGAAAGCGTGGCAGCGGAGGATGGCGGCGTCGCCGCGGGAGAGGGGTGGACGCGCCTGTTCATCCGCCCCCCGTATCGATTTCGCGTGGTGGACCGGCTCCTCACCAACTTTCACCTGCCGCGCTCCACCCTGCTGATGCTCGTCGCCTCGTTCGCGGGGTATGAGCTGGCCATGGGCGCGTACCGGCAGGCGCTGCGGGACGGGTATCGCTTTTTTTCTTACGGCGACGCCATGCTGATCGTATAGACTGGCTCCGCGCGGGTTGATTTCCCGGGGTGGTTTCGGCAAACTACCTGCTTGCGCCGCTCGGGCGCGCAAACCGCCCGCACCCCTGAAACGCCCTGTTCGAGTTCGATCTCGGGAGCACCGAAAGCGCCGCGCGCGCGGGGATCCTCCGTCTCCCCCACGGCGAGGTCCGTACGCCGGTGTTCATGCCCGTCGGAACGCAGGCGGCGGTCAAGACCGTCTCCCCGCACGAGCTGCGGGAGATCGGTGCGCAGATCATCCTGGCGAACACCTATCACCTGTACCTGCGCCCCGGGCACGAGACGGTGCGGGAGATGGGCGGGGTGCAGCGGTTCGGTGGCTGGAACGGGCCCATGCTGACCGATTCCGGCGGCTTTCAGGTGTTCTCGCTCGGCGACACACGCACCATCCGCGAGGAAGGGGTGACCTTCCGTTCCCACATCGACGGATCGCTCCACCTGTTCACCCCCGAAGGGGTGATGGAGATCGAGACCGCGCTGGGAGCGGACATCATCATGGCCTTCGACCAGTGCCCCCCGGGACAGGCGGACCGCGCTCTCGCCGGGGAGGCGATGGAGCGGACGCTGCGCTGGCTGGATCGGTGCGTCGGGCGATTCGGCGAGCTCCACCCGGACGCGGAGGCGCGGCAGACGCTCTTTCCGATCATCCAGGGCGGGGCGTACCCCGAGCTGCGGGTCGCCTCAGCCCGCGCCACCCTGTCCGCGGCCGACTGGCGAGGTGTCGCCATCGGCGGCCTGTCCGTGGGCGAGCCGAAGCCCGTACTGTACGAGACGCTGGACGTGCTGGAGCCGGAGCTCCCGCGGACGCTTCCCCGCTACCTGATGGGGGTGGGGTACCCGGACGACCTGCTGGAGGCGATCGGGCGGGGGATCGACATGTTCGACTGCGTCGCACCCACCCGCAACGGCCGCAACGGCACCGCCTGGACGGAGGACGGGCAGGTGAACGCGATGGCGGCCCGCTTTCGCACCGACCCGCTCCCCCTCGACCCGGGGTGCGACTGCTACAGTTGCCGCGGCTTCAGCCGCGCGTACATCCGGCACCTTCTGGTGGCGGGCGAGGCGTTCGGCCAGCGCCTGGTCTCGCTCCACAACCTCCACCTGCTGGTGCGTCTCGCGGAGCAGGCTCGCGAGCGCATCTCGGCCGGCACCTTCGCTGCATGGAGCGGTGACTGGCTCGAGCGGTTCCGTGCCGGGCGCCGGGTGGCGCAGCCGGTCTGACACGACGTTTCCCGAACCTCCACCACTTTCTTGTCCGCTATCTTCCTGCTTCAGGCCGTGGGTGGCTCCCCCTTCGGGGGCTTTCTGATCCCGGTCGCCTTTCTCGCGATCTTCTACTTTGTCCTGATCCTTCCCCAGCGCCGGGAGCAGAAGCGCCATCGGGAGATGATCGCGGCGCTGGCGCGCGGCGACCGGGTCGCAACCGCCGGCGGCCTGATCGGCGAGATCATCCAGCTGCGCGACGACGAGGTGACACTGAAGACGGGGGAGGCGCGCGTCGTGGTGGAGCGGGGCCGGATCGTGCGGCGGCTCGGTGCCCCGGGCACCGCGGAGCGGACGTAGCCCGATGTCGCTGCTCCCGATCCGAATGCTCGGAGACAAGGTCCTCCGCCGCCCCGCCGACGAGGTGGAGGAGGTCGACGACGAGGTGCGCCGGCTGATCGACGACATGTTCGAAACGATGCGTGAGGCGGAGGGGATCGGGCTCGCTGCCCCGCAGGTCGGGCTTTCGCGGAGGGTGATCGTCGTCGACGTCCACGACGAGGCCACTCCTCCCTTTGCCCTGATCAATCCCCGCATCGTGGAGAGCACCCCCGCGACGGAGCGCGCGGAGGAGGGGTGCCTGAGCATGCCCGGCCTGCAGGCGGTGGTGGAGCGCCCGTCCCACGTCACCGTGGAGGGGCTGGACCGCCACGGAAGCCCGTGCGTCGTTTCCGGGGGGGAGCTGCTCGGCCGCTGCCTCCAGCACGAGATCGACCACCTGGACGGGGTGCTGTTCATCGACCGCATCGGCCCGCTCAAGCGGAACATGCTCATCCGCAAGTGGCGCAAGAACGAGTGAGGGTCCTTTTCTGGGGGACTCCCGCCTTCGCGCTTCCGGCGTTCCGCGCCCTTTCGGAGGAGGGGCACGACGTGGTTGGGGTGGTCACGCAGCCGGACCGCCCTTCGGGGCGGAGAAGGGCGCTGATCCCATCCCCGGTCAGGGCGGTCGCGGTCGCGGAGGGGATCCCCGTGCTGCAGCCGGAGCGGGCGCGGGGCGCGGAGTTCGAGGCGGCGCTGCGAGCGCTGCGTCCGGAGATCAGCGTGGTGGTCGCCTTCGGCCAGATCCTCCGCCCGGAGATCCTGGAGCTGCCGCCGCTCGGCTCCATCAACCTCCATGCGTCACTGCTGCCGGAGCTGCGTGGAGCCGCTCCGATCCAGTGGGCCGTCGCCCGGGGGAAGGAGACCACCGGGGTCTCCATCATGCGGATGGAAGCGGGGCTGGACTCGGGGCCCATCCTGTTGCAGGTGGCGGAGCCGATCCGCCCGGACGAGAGCGCCGGCGAGCTGGCGTCGCGCCTGGCCGAGGTGGGAGCGGAGGCGATGATCGCCACGCTGGTTCTCCTCGCCACCGACGCGGTGGAAGAGCAACCGCAGCGGCACGAGCTCGCGACCCACGCCCCCAAGCTGAACCGAGAGGCGGCGCGGGTGGAGTGGCACCGCTCGGCGGGGGAGGTCGCCCGCTGGATCCGCGCGACCGACCCGGCGCCCGGCGCCTGGAGCCCGCTCGACGGGAGAGGTCCCGTCA
>JALZKG010000297.1 GCA_030859365.1 Gemmatimonadota bacterium | reverse complement strand
TCGACCAGATCCTGAACCCGAAGGGGTAGCGGCGGGTCGGGAGGATTGCGAAGAAGGGGGCCCGCGATGGGCCCCCTTTGCCTATTCAGCGGTTTCCCATCGGCAGCTCCTCCACCACCGCGGCAAGGGGGAGGTCTCGCGCCCGGGCCCACTCCTGCCACTCACCGGCGGTTCGGACGAGAAAGGCCTGCTCCAACTCCTTTGCCGTCCCGTGCCGGAGTCCAAGCTCCTTCGCGAGCCGGTTCCAGAAGTGGGGCTCCAGCGCGGCGAGCGCGACCCACCCATCCCGTGCACGGTAGAGACGGTAGCCGGCAAGAGCCCCGCCCAGCGGAGCACCCGCTCCCGTGAGCCCGTGGCGCAACGGCGCAGCAAACGATGCTGCCGCTTCGGCGAGCGACACCTCCACGTACCGGGCGGAGTGTCCCCGCTCGCGCCCCCACAGCAGAGCGAGGGCGGCGCTGACGACGCGCTCTGCCGCAGCCAGATCCGCCACCAGCGTCCGGGGAAGCTGAGGGGGCGAAGCAAGCCCGGCCGAAGCCTGATAGGTCAGGTCGTGGCCGGCGCGGTTCTCCTCGGGAGCGGGGTAGCCGACTATGGCGATCTGCGAGAGCCGCGGGTATCGGGCCTGCAGCGCATCCGTCTGCATGCCGAGCCGTTCCAGAGCACCCGGCCGGGTCGAGGTGAGGAGCAGATCCGCCCATGCCAGAAGGCGGTCGAGTGCCGGCCTCTGCGCGGGATCTTTGAGATCGAGGCGAATCACCTCCTGGCCGCCCACGAGTTCGCCGTACCAGGCGGGAGACAGCTGCGCCAGCGGATCACCGGACGGGGGCTCGACCTTGGTGATCCGGGCTCCGAGGGCGTGCAGCCGTGCGGCTGCCACCGGCCCGGGAACGTTGCCGGCCAGGGAGACCAGATGGATGCCGTCGAGTGGCCGCAGCGTGCGGGATGCCTCCATGATGTCCCCGGTAAAAAGGTGGGATTGTGGGGCCGTCTGCCACCGTCGCCTCCCACGGGTGCGGAGCGCGACGCTTGCACCTGCAAGTGCTAACCCGAACGGCGTCGCTGTCAAGAACATCCGCTGCGAATCCAGTCGCCGCCTCCGGAACAGCTCCAGGATGGGGCTCCCCTCGCGGTTCCGGCCGCTCGCCATAGATTGCAGTGCCGCACCCCCGCTTTTCCGCCCTTCTCCTCCACTCGCGATTCATTCCACGCATGGAACTCCGCATCGAGCACCTTTCCAAGACCTACGCCAACGGGCTGCGGGCCCTCCACGACGTGACGCTTCACATCCCGCGGGGGATGTTCGGGCTGCTCGGGCCCAACGGGGCCGGCAAATCCACCCTGATGCGTACCATCGCCACGCTGCAGGAGCCGGACGCCGGCTCCATCTGGCTGGGTGACATCGACGTCCTCGTGCAGAAGGAGGAGGTACGGAGGACGCTCGGCTACCTGCCGCAGGAGTTCGGCGTCTACCCCAAGGTGAGCGCGGAGGAGCTGCTGGGCCACTTCGCGGTGCTGAAGGGGATCACCGCGCGCCGGGAGCGGACGGAGCTGGTGAAGGCACTGCTGGACCAGACCAACCTGTACGAGGCCCGCAAGAAGAAGCTGGGCGGATTCTCGGGCGGGATGCGGCAGCGCTTCGGGATCGCCGTGGCGCTCATCGGCAATCCCGGGCTGATCATCGTGGACGAGCCGACGGCGGGGCTGGACCCGGCGGAGCGCGTGCGCTTCCTCAACCTGCTCAGCGAGCTGGGGGAAAGTGCCGTCGTGATCCTTTCCACCCACATCGTGGAGGACGTGAGCGAGCTGTGCTCCCGCATGGCGGTCATCAACCGCGGCGAGATCCTGCTGGAAGCGGAGCCGCTCCGCGCCATCGCGGGGCTGCGGGGCCGCATCTGGAAGAAGATCATGGCGCGCGACGAGCTGCCGGAGTACGAGCGGGAGCACCGCGTCATCTCCACCAAGCTGCTGGCCGGGCGCATCGTGATCCACGTCTACAACGAAACGCAGCCCGATCCCTCCTTCGACCCGGTGGATGCGGATCTGGAGGACGTGTACTTCACCACCATGGCGGGGCTCGGGACGGGCGAGGCTTCGCTCGCCGGCGCGACGGCGGCCTCGTGAAGGGCGCATACGCGGGTATCGTTCGCTTCGAGCTCGGCTACTACGGGCGCCGCATCTCGACGTACGTGTACTTCGGGATCTTTCTGGCGCTCGGCTTTCTGCTGGTCAACGCCGCCGGCGGGGCGTGGCAGGGGGTCAACATGGCCCTCGGCGGGAGCGGTGGAAACGTGTATGTGAACTCACCCTACGTGGTGACCATGCTGACCGGTGCCATCGGGCTCTTCGGGGTGCTGGTCACCGCGGCGCTGCTCGGCAACGCCGTGTACCGGGACTACGAGGCCGGCATCCACCCGCTCTTCTTCACCACGCCCGTGTCCCGGCTCGCCTACCTGGGCGGACGCTTCACCGGGGCGCTGCTGGTCAACGCATTCATCTTCCTGAGCATCCCGCTGGGGATTCTGCTCGGCAGCCTGATGCCTTACCTGGACGCGGAAAAGTTCGGTCCGTTCCAGCCGATGGCGTTCGTTCACCCGTACCTGGTCCTGCTCCTCCCCAACCTCCTTTTCACCGGGGCGATCTTCTTCGCCCTTGCGGCGCTGACCCGGCAGATGCTCCCCAACTACGTGGGCGGCGCGATGCTGCTGGTGGGCTACCTGCTGGCCGGAAACCTGACGCAGGACCTGGAGAACGAACGAGCCGCGGCGCTGCTGGACCCCTTCGGGATGCAGGCGCTCGATCTGGCGACCCGGTACTGGACGCCGGCCGAGCGCAACACGCAGCTCGTCGGGCTCGCGGGCGAACTGCTCTGGAACCGCCTGATCTGGATGGGCATCGGGGTGGCGATCTTCGCCTTCGCGTACGCGCGCTTCCGCTTTTCGCACGTGGCTCCGGAGCGGGCGTCCCGGAAAAAGGCTGCCGCCGCCGTGGCCGAGGAGCGCTCCCCGTACGCGACGCCGGGACGTCTGGTGCTCCCCAGGGCGACGCGCCGCTTCGGGGTGGGTGCTCAGCTCAGCCAGTACCTGTCTCTGACACGCCGCTCCTTCTGGGGGATCGTCGCGAACCGCTACTTCTTCGCCATCGTCGCTTCGGGGCTGCTCTTTCTCATCTTCAGCGCGGATCAGGTGGGGAAGCTGTACGGGACCACCACCTGGCCGGTCACGTACCAGGTGCTGGAGGTGCTCGGCGGCACCTTCGCCATCTTCATGCTCATCATCATCACCTTCTACGCGGGCGAGCTGGTGTGGCGGGAGCGGGAGGTGCGCATCAGCCAGGTGCAGGACGCGCTCCCGGTCCCCACCTGGGTTCCGTTCGCAGCCAAGCTGACGGCGCTCGGCCTGATGGTGGCCGTGCTGCAGGGGGTGATCCTCGTGGCTGGGGTGCTGACGCAGGCCGCGAAGGGGTACTTCAACTTCGAGCTGGGCCTGTACGCCCGCTCCCTGTTCGGGCTGCAGCTGGTGGACTACCTGCTCCTGTGCGTGCTGGTGATGCTGATCCACGTGCTGGTGAACCACAAGTACATGGCGCACCTCCTGGTGGTGCTGTACTTCGTCGCCACCCTGTTCATGGGGCAGCTGGGGCTGGAGCACAACCTCTACCGGTTCGGCTCCGACGCGGGCATCACGTACTCGGACATGAACGGCTACGGGCCCTTTCTGGTGCCGTTCTTCTGGTTCAAGGCATACTGGGCCGCGTGGGCACTGCTCCTTGCCGTGCTCACCAACCTGCTCTGGGTGCGCGGCCAGGAGACCGCCGGCGGGTGGCGGCTCCGGCTCGCCCGCATGCGCTTCCGACGCCCCGCGGCGGCCGCCGTGTCCGTGGCGGGGCTGCTGATTTTGGGGCTGGGCGGCTTCATCTTCTACAACACCAACGTCCTCAACGACTACCGCACCTCCAGGGACCGCGAGCGCTCGGCGGCGGAGTACGAGCGGCGGTACAAGCAGTTCGAGCGGACGCCTCAGCCCCGCGTGGTAGGGGTCCGTACCCACGTCGACATCTTCCCCGCGGAGCGCGACGTGCACGTCCGCGGCGAGTACCGCCTGCTGAACCGCAGCGGAGCGCCGGTCGACTCCCTGCACCTGCGGATCCCCCGGTCGGCCCGGATCCGGAGCCTGGCTTTCGGCCGGTCCGCGCGGCGAGTCCTCGCCGACCGGGAGCGCGGCTACTACATCTACGCGCTCGGCACGCCGTTGCAGCCGGGTGACTCGCTGCGGATGGAGTTCCGTCTCGCCTACCTTTCACGCGGCTTCGAGAACCAGGTGTCGGATACGGAGGTGGTGCAGAACGGCACCTTCTTCAACAGCTCGGTGATGCCCAGCTTCGGCTACGAGCCGCAGGCCGAGCTCGCCGACGACGCCACGCGCCGCAGGCACGGGCTCCCTCCCAAGCAGCGGGTGCCGTCGCTGGACGACGAGGCGGCCCGGATGAACAACTTCATCTCGCGCGACGCGGACTGGGTGGACTTCGAGACGACGGTGAGTACCTCTGCGGACCAGGTCGCCGTCGCCCCCGGGTATCTGCAGCGGGAGTGGAGGGAGGGGGACCGCCGCTTCTTCCACTACCGGATGGACGCCCCCATCCTGAACTTCTACTCCTTTCTTTCCGCCCGCTACGCGGTCCGGCGCGACCGCTGGACGGCTCCGAACGGCGAGAACGTCGCCATCGAGATCTTTTATCATCCGGGGCACGAGTACAACCTGGCCCGCATGGCCGAGTCGGTGAAGAAGTCACTCGATTACTTCACCGAGCAATTCGGGCCCTACCAGCACCGGCAGGTGCGGATTCTGGAGTTTCCGCGCTATGCGCAGTTCGCGCAGTCCTTTCCGAACACGATCCCGTATTCGGAGGCGATCGGATTCATCTCGCGGGTGACGGGGCCGGACGACGTGGACTTCCCCTTCTACGTCACCGCGCACGAGGTGGCGCACCAGTGGTGGGGGCACCAGCTGGTCGGCGGCAACGTCCAGGGTTCCGCCGTGCTTTCGGAGACGCTGTCGCAGTACGCCGCCATGATGGTCATGGAAAAGGAGTACGGGCGCGGACAGATGAGGAAGTTCCTCCGGTACGAGCTGGACCGCTACCTCTCCGGCCGCGCCTTCGAGCGCAGACGGGAGCAGCCGCTCCTTCTTGCGGAGAATCAGCCGTACATCCACTACAACAAGGGCTCGCTGGTGATGTACGCGCTGCGCGACTACATCGGCGAGGAGGCAGTGAACGGCGCCCTGGCGCGCATTCTCCGCGACAAGCGTTTTCAGCATCCTCCATACGCCACCTCGCGCGAGCTGCTCGGCTACCTCCGCGAAGCGACGCCCGATTCGCTCCAGTACGTCCTGGACGACACGTGGGAGCACATCACCCTGTACGACAACCGCACCCGGGAGGCGCGGTCCACTCCGCTCGGCGACGGGCGCCACCGGGTGGTGCTGGAGGTGGAGGCGAAGAAGGTGCGCGCCGACAGCCTGGGGAACGAGGCGGAGGTGCCGATGAACGACCTCCTCGACGTGGGCGTCTTCGCCGCGGCACCGAGGGGAGCGAAGGAGGAGGGAACGCCGCTCTACCTCGCCAGGCACCGGATCGGATCGGGGAGGCAGCGCATAGAGGTGGTGGTGGAGGGAGTGCCGGCGCGCGCGGGCGTCGACCCCTACCACAAGCTGATCGACCGGATGGGCAGGGACAACGTTGTGGCGGTGAAGACGGGAGGGGAATCGTGAGCAGGAAGGAGGAGCATCGAACGTGGTGAGCATGGTCGCGGCGCCTCATGAGGTGGGTTCGAGGGAGAGGGACTGCTGAGCCGCGAGCGCGAGTTCCAGCTGCTCCACGAGTACTTCGCCCAGTCGCAGACGGTGGCGAACCGTGAGGCGTATGAAGCGCTGTGTTTTTCCCTGGTGTGCTCTGGAAGGGGAAGGCGGTTTCGGTGGTCAGCGAGGATACAGCGCCGTGAGGCACAAACCGTCGTGCGGCGCTGGCCGCGCTCTTGCCAGGGCGGGTGCAACGACTCACCGAACCAGGAGACGCGGGTGAACACAGCAGCAGCGGGTGAAACGGAGTTATGGGGGAGTTCGTCGGCGGCGGCGGACGCGCGGGAGGTGGAGCGCTATCTCCACACCCACATCCCCCTTTCCCGGGGGATGGGGGTCCGCGTCGCCGCGCTGGACGAGGCGGGGGTGCGGCTCGCGGCGCCGCTGGGGCCGAACATCAACCACCGGAGCACGGTGTTCGGCGGGAGCGCTTCGGCGCTCGCGATCCTGTCGGCGTGGACGCTGCTGCACGTCCGTCTACGCGCGCATTCGTTCGCCGGCCATGTGGTGATCCAGCGCAACTCCGTGGAATACCTGAGCCCCATCCACGGCGACTTCGAGGCGTTCTGCCCCACACCTCCGGAGCGGGTGTGGGGGCGCTTCGTGGACACACTTGCGAGCCGCGGCAAGGCGCGGCTGGTGCTCACGGCCGAGCTGCTCGCGGCGGGGGTGGTGACGGGGACGTTTCGGGGGGAGTATGTGGCGCTGGGCGGGGAGGAGGGGTGATGGTCCGCCGCGGAGGATGTAGCGCTGCCAGGCTCCTGCAGCTCCGTTTTCAGGGAGCGGCGCGACCCTTCGGAGCCCCGACGACGTTGATCTGTGCCGGGACTTCGAAAAGCTCCCGGAGCGGTCCGAAGCGCACCCGCCCCTCCCCGTCCAGCACGTAGTACTCCGGGGTCCCCCACTGGCCGAGAGCCTGGGTCAGCTCGTTCCGAACGTCGTGGTAGACGGGAAAGGTGATCCCTTTGGCGCTCATGTACCGGCTGAACTCCGGACTCGGCGGTTCTGCGATCGTGACGACGGCGTAGCCCTGCGCCTGAAGCATCGCCGCGACCCGCTGGAGCTGAGGGATCTGCTCGGCCGACATCGGACAGTACCGGTTCCAGAAGGCGACGAGAGTTGGACGGCCCGCGGCGATCTCCCGGAGCTGCACCGTTCGGCCGTCGGCGGCGCGGAGTTGGATGCTGCTGGGCAAACGCCGGCTCGTGGCGTGGGTGAGCACCCGCTGTCGCATCTCGCGGCGTGCGCGAACCAAGTGGCCATCCCACGCCGCTGGGGTGAAGTGCGAGCCGAGGAGAAGACGCGCGGAGTCGCCGAAGGCCGCACCCTGCAGCGGGTCCACGGCGGCGCGGGCGAGCGGGGAAGCGGCCCCGGCGGTATCCCCCACCTGCAGCCGAAGTGCCGCGACGCGGCGGAAGAGAGCGGCATCCCATCCGGTCCGGGTGGATACGTCGAGCGTATCCAGCGCGGCACGGGGCTGCCCGCCTTCGAGGAGTGCCGCGCCGAGATCGGCGAGCACTCGTGCAGCCTCTTCCCTCCGCGCCACCCGCTCCTCCGGCACGCTGCGTTCGAGCGGCCGCACGGCATGGTCGACACGGTCCAGCGCGTGGAGCCGGGCGCGGAGTCGGTCCATTCCCTCTTCCCGTAACGCCGGATGGCGGGTGAGCATCGGTCCGACGTCCGCCGAGGGGTCGAACTGGAGATGACGATTCACCCAGAGACGGATCGTAGCCGGGTCCGCGGTGCTTTCCGCGATCCAGAGGGCAACCGGCAGGTAGATGACGGCGCCGCGCCCGAGGCCAGCAGGTGTCGGAGAGCCTTGCGGGCGCGAAAGCAGGATCCCGAGCGCGTCGGGCGAGCCCGCAACCACGCGCTCGACCAACTTGGCGTCGCCGATCTGCTCGTTCACGGTGGACGCCACGGCTCCTCGGATGATCGCGGGGGTCGGTACCCAGAAGTGTGGATGCCGGCCGGACCGGAAAGGTTACAGCGGCCGCGGTCCTGCGTCACCTGCACCGGGGGCGGAGTGGCCGCCCTCTCGCCGAGGTGGCGCGGACCCCTCCAGCTACCCACCGCCGATGCAGCCTCCCAGGCCAACGCCCGAGCAGCTCCGCGCCGCCCACGGGCAAACCGTCCCGGACCTGATCGCACCCGGGCTGCGGGTCCTTTTCTGCGGGATCAACCCCAGCCTGTACAGCGCGGTGGTCCGCCATCACTTCGCGCGGCCGGGGAACCGCTTCTGGCCGGCGCTGCACGGGGGAGGGTTCACCCCGCGGCTGCTGGCGCCGTGGGAGGAGGACGAGCTGCTCCGGCTGCGGTGCGGGATCACCAACGTGGTGGAGCGGGCAACCGCGGCGGCGGCCGAGCTATCGCCGCGACAGCTCGCGGAGGGCGGGGAGCGGCTCCGGGAGCGCGTGTGCCGCTTCCGCCCGCGGATGCTCGCGGTGCTGGGGATCGGCGCGTTTCGGGTCGCGTTCGACCGTGCGCGGGCGGAGCTTGGTCCGCAGCCCGACACCGTGGGCGAAACCGGGGTGTGGGTCCTGCCCAACCCGAGCGGGCTGAACGCGCACTACCAGGCCCCCGAGCTGGCGCAGCTCTTCGCGGAGCTGCGGGAGGCGGTCGCGGACCGCGGCTGAGGCTCCCCGCGGGTTCGCTACTGCTCCGGGTTGCGCTCCCACGAGCCGTACATAGGGTTGGGGAGCATGATCCAGTTCCGCCCGAAGCGCTCCGTGGCGGCGGGCGGAGCGTTGCGGATCTCCTGCGTCAGCCCCGGGAAGTCCTGAATGTTGTCGCCCACGTACATCAGCACCCGCAGCGGGGGGACCCCCGCTGCGGCGGTCCCCTGCTCCACGGCGCGGAAGCGCGGGTTCTTGTCGCTCGGTCCCTCCGGCTTGCACAGCACCACGTCTGCCGCCACGCCTACGGATTGGAGGTTTTCGCGCGTTTCCGGGCAGACGATCTCGTCGCGGTTGGTGACGATCGCCACGCGTCCACCCATCTCCCGCACCTGGCGGAGGAACTCGGTGGAGCCCGGGAGCGCGGTAGCACGCCGCTCCCGCACCCATTCGTTCCAGCTTTCGATGGTGAACCCGAGCCCCAGCTCCGCGCGCCGCACCTGGTACGGCGAGTTGTCGAGCACCGTCTCGTCCGCGTCCACGATGACGGCCCAGCTCCCCCGCGGGGCGCCGCGCGCCAGCTCGCGAAGCTGGTCCCCCGCCACGCGGTACCCCTGGACGAAGAGGGCGCGCTGCTCCGCGGAGTTGCGGAACCAGTGAACGTCGTTCGGGAGGCGCCGCGCGGCGGCCTCGGCCGGGGG
>JALZKG010000287.1 GCA_030859365.1 Gemmatimonadota bacterium | reverse complement strand
CGCGCCACCCATCCAGCCGGGGAGCGCGAAGGCGGCCGTCGCCCCACGCGGGTCCGGCGCAGAAACCCGCAGCGGGGCTGCCGCTGCCAGACCCACGGTCGCCAGGAGGGCGCCGAGCCACACGAAGCGCACCGCCAGACCGAGCAACCGGCAGGCCTCCTCCATGACCCAGGCGGCGGCGGCGATCAGAACACTCACCAGGAGCGTGTACAGCATCCAGGATGCGATCACGATTCCTCCCCCAGCCGTTCGTTGAGAAGGCGGCGCATCCGCTCGAGCTCCTCGCGCTTCAATCCCCGGTCGGACACGAGTTGCGTGAACAGCAGCTCGGCCGACCCCTGGTAGATCGCGTCACGGATGCGGGCGAGGGCACTGTCGCCGGCCTCTTCCGGGGCGACGGCGGGATGGTAGCGGTAGGCACGGCCTTCCATCTCGTGCCGTACGTGCCCCTTCTCCTCCAGCGTCTGCAGCACGGAAGACACCGAGGTGTACGCCAGCTCCTCGCCGAGCGCCTCCCGCACCTCGCCCACGGTGCCGGAGGCGCTTCGCCAGAGGATGCTCATCACGTCCAGCTCGCGGGGTGTAAAGGTGATCTCGCCCATGGGTTCCTTGTCTACGGGTTCTTCCGTAGAATAGGCGCGCCGCGCCGTTCTGTCAACGGGTTCTTCCGTACATCGAGGGGGCAAGCAGGCGCAGGCGAGTTCGAGATCGGCCCGCGGATCGCCCGCTCTATCGATCCGCGCCCGGGAAGCGGCGCGCCACGGTCATATGGTAGACCGGCTGCCGGTCCTCCATCATCACATGGAGCGCGCCCTGCTCCCGCATCGCCGTGATGGCCCGGCCCAGCTCCGCCTGCAGCGCCCTCGCGTGCTCCTTCCCCACCTCTTCCAGCATCGCCACCTCCATCTGCCGCACCGCGGGTGCCGCCACCGGTGCTCCCCCGCGCCCGGACCGCGGGTACGGCGGTACGGCAAAGCGCTCGTGCGATACGTCGAGCGTGGTGCCGAACTCGTGCGCGCTCACCGTGCGGGATGCGTTCGGGTTGATCCTCCGCAACTCCGCCTGCGTGTTGTCAGTCCGGAGCACCGACGTGATCCGCATGCGGTAGCGGGGCAGCCCCAGGCTGTCCAGCCGCGCGTGGAAGCGGCGGCCGAGCTGCACCAGCATCGCGTGGGCATCCGGGGTGAGATAGGGCTCCGAGTGCTCCATCCGGCGCAGGATCCAGTAGGCGGTGCTGTCCTCCAGCGCGACGAGCCGTCCCTGCCGCCGCAGCCGCTCGATCTCCTCCTCGCCCGACACCCGCACGCCAAGGCGGCGCGCCGTGGCGATCTGCTCCGCGTTGCGGTCCCGGCGGAGGTTGCCAACCTCCCGGGCTCCGAGCGTTGTCACCCCACCGAAGGCTGCCCGCAGCGAATCGGCTCGGACAGCGACGCGCGCCCGCGCCTCGGCGGAGTCGGCGGCGCTCACCAGGGGCACCGGCATCTGCGGCTGCGCTGCCTCCGCCCGCGGCGCCTCCGGCTCGTGAATGTAGCCGTCCTGCTCGGCAGGCGCGCAGCCAACGGCGACAACGAGGCTCGCCAGCGCCGTCGCTACCCCACCTCGCATCCGGTTCATCCGCTCCCCTGTATAGTCGTTTCTGTGCATCCGTTCCGGGAAAACAGTCCATGGCGGGCCAGATGTGTGCCACACCCCGGTCGGCATAGCTCTTTGCACTTGCGTGGCGCCGCCCCGTTCCTGATCATTGCGGGTGGACGGGGATCATCCTTCGCCGCTCTCTTCCTTTCACCCGTGTCTGGAGGGTCGATGCCCGCCGTCCTCAGAACGCCCCCGCTCCTCCCCGCCATCCTGCTGCTGTCCCTGCTCCCTTCCGCGGCGTGGAGCCAGCCCGCTCCGCTGCGGGGGCTGGACGCCTACGTGGAGCGGGCGATGCGGGAGTGGGAGGTGCCGGGGCTCGCGATCGCGGTGGTGCGGGGCGACTCGGTGACCTTCGCCCGCGGCTACGGCGTCCGCGAGGCCGGCCGGCCGGAGCGGGTGGACGAGCACACGCTCTTCCCCATCGCCTCCACCACCAAGGCGATGACGGTGGCGGCGCTGGGGATGCTGGTGGACGAGGGGAAGCTGCGCTGGGACGACCCGGTGTCGAACCACCTCCCCGCCCTCCAGCTCCAGGACGCTTACGTCAGCCGCGAGCTGACCGTCCGCGACCTGCTCACCCACCGCAGCGGGCTGGCGCGCAACGATCTGCTCTGGATCGCCGCGCCGTTCGACCGGGCGGAGATCCTGCGGCGCGCGCGGCACCTGCCGCCCAGCGAAGGGTTCCGGACGCAGTACGGCTACCACAACATCATGTACATCGCCGCGGGGGAGGTGGTCGGCGCCGCGTCGGGGAGGAGCTGGGACGACTTCCTCGCCGAGCGCATCTTCACTCCGCTGGGGATGACGCGGAGCACCACAAGCGCCCAGGTCCTGGCGACGCGCGAGAACGTGTCGGTCTCGCACACCCGGGTGGACGGGCGGGTCCAGGTCGTGGAGCGCCGCGACTACGACAACATCGGCGGCGCGGGCGCCGCGTTCTCCACCGCGCGGGAGATGGCGCAG
>JALZKG010000286.1 GCA_030859365.1 Gemmatimonadota bacterium | reverse complement strand
GGTCCGCCTCGAGCGCGGCGCAGGCCGCGGGCGTCGCCGCGCTCACGGACGACGCGGCGGAGCACGTCACGTCGGTCATCCCGCTGCTGCGCGCAGAGCGCGCGCGGCTGGAGGAGGCGTTGACTCGCCTGGGGATTCGCACCGTCCCCACCGCGACGCACTTTCTGCTCGCCGGCGTCGGCGACGCGTCGCGGATCGCGCGGCTTCTCCGCATGGAGCACGGCGTCGCGGTGCGCGACTGCACCTCCTTCGGACTCCCGGATCACATCCGGGTGGCGGCACGTACGGCGGGCGAGAACGACGTGCTGGTGGCCGCGCTGGAGGCCGTGTGCTCCGCCTGACGCTGGTCCGCCATGGGGCGACGGTGTGGAACGAGACCGGCCGCTACCAGGGGTGGAGCGATCCGCCGCTGTCGGAGCGCGGACGCGCGGACGCGCTCCGGCTGGGCGAGCGGCTGCGGAGCGAACGCTTGGACCGGGTGATCACGAGCGATCTCGCGCGCGCCCGAGAAACCGCCGCGCTTGCCCTTCCGGACGTGGAGGTGTCGGTCGATACGCGGCTCCGCGAGCTGCACTTCGGCGCCTGGGAGGGTCTCACCTACGCGGAGTGCGCCGCGCGCGACGGGGACCGGATGAGCCGCTGGATGGACGATCCGCTCGCCGTCGCCCCGCCCGACGGCGAAACGACGGCAACGCTCCAGCAGCGCGCCGCCCACGCCCTGGCCGATCTGCCGGGCGAAGGCAGCCTGCTCTGGGTGACGCACGCCGGCTTCGTCCACGCGGTACTCGCCCACTGGATGGGCGTGTCGCTGCGGCAGACCTTTGCGCTGCACCTGTCCGCCTGCGGCCTTTCCCGCGCGGAGATCCACCCCCCCGGCGTCCGTATCCTGTGCGTCAACGACACGGCGCACCTGGACCGGGATAGGCACCCCCAACCTCCAGCCGGTACGCGCGCGTGACACCCTCCGACTCCCCCGGCGATTCCACGTCCCGCCCCGAGGACTTCCCCGTCCCCGCCTGCCGTCCCTCCGGCCGCAAGCGCCCCGTCCCCAAGCGCAAGCAGCCCGGCCCCTACCGCGTCCCCCCGCGCGAGAAGCGGGACGGACTGGTGATCGTCCACACCGGCCACGGCAAGGGAAAGAGCACCGCCGCCCTCGGCATCCTGATGCGTGGCGTGGGACGGGAGATGAAGGTCGGGATGTGGCAGTTCATCAAAAACGCCGGCGCCCGCTACGGCGAGCACGTCGCCGCCGAGCGACTGGGCGTGGAGGTGGTCCCCCTCGGCGACGGCTTCACCTGGCTTTCGGAGAACATCGAGGAGGACCGCGCCCTCGCCGAGGCGGGCTGGGCCGTGTGCGAAGCGGCACTCCGCGGCGGGGTCTACGACATCCTGATCTTCGACGAGCTCACCTATCCGCTCCGCTACGGCTGGCTCGACACCGCGCGCGTGCTGGACGCCCTCCGCGCCCGCCCCCGGGGGACGCACGTGGTGATCACCGGACGCGACGCCGTTCCGGCGCTGGTGGAGATGGCCGATCTGGTGACCGAGATGCGCCTCGTCAAGCATCCCTACCGGGAGCAGAACATCGGCGCGCAGCCCGGCATCGAGCTGTAGGAGCACCCATGACGCTCTACCTGATCCGCCACGGCGAAACCGCCTGGAACCGCCACGGGCTGTATCAGGGCACCAGCGACATTGCCCTGAGCACGGCCGGCCACGCACAGGCCGAAACCCTCGCCGAAGCGCTCCGTGAGATCCCCTTCGACGCCGCCTACACCTCCCCGCTGCGCCGCGCCCGCGACACCGCCGAAGCGGTGCTGGGAGACCGCGACGTTCCGCTGGTGGTCCTCCCCGAGCTGCGGGAGCTGTGCTACGGCCTCTGGCAGGGCCGCGGCGCCGCCCCGCTGGGCCGCTGCAACCCCGGGCTGGAGCAGCGCTGGCGCGACGATCCCTGGAGCGTCCGCTTCCCCGGAGGCGAGTGCCTGGCGGACGTCGAGCGGCGGGTCGCTTCCGCGCTGGAGCGGATCCGTGCCGTGCACCCCGGGCGCGACGTGCTCGTCTCCGGCCACGGCCACCTCAACCGGGTCCTGCTGATCCATGCGATGGGCTGGCCCCGCGAGCGCTTCTGGCGCATCCCGCAGCCGAATGCCGGCTGCCTCCGCGTCGATCTCGGTGCCCGCGAAGCCCACCCCCTCCCGCTGCAGGCCGATGCACCCGTCTGACGGCCGCTTCGGCGACGCGGCACGCCGGGCCGTCTACGACGTGATCGCCCGGCGGCGCGACATCCGCAACTTCCGTCCCGATCCCCTTCCCGACGCCACGCTGCTCCGCATCCTCGACGCCGCCCACCGCGCCGGCTCGGTGGGGTTGATGCAGCCGTGGGACTTCGTGCTCGTCCGCTCCCCCGCGCTCCGGGAGCGAGTATACGAGCTGTTTCGCCGCGCCGACGAGCGCGCCGCGGAGCGTTTCCGGGACGACCGGCGTGCCACCTACGGCGCGCTCAAGCTGCAGGGGATCTTGGACGCCCCTCTTTCCGTGTGCGTCACCTGCGACACCCGCCGTGGGGGGCCGCACGTGCTGGGGCGCGACACCATCCCCGAGACCGACGTGTACAGCACCTGCCTCGCGGTGCAGAACTTCTGGCTCGCCGCGCGGGCCGAGGGAGTCGGCGTCGGGTGGGTCAGCATCGTGGACCCGGCCGAGCTCGCCGCCGCCCTCGGCCTCCCGGACGGGGTGATCCCCGTCGCCTTTCTGTGCGTCGGCTTCCCCGTGGAGTGGGCGCGGACCCCCATGCTGGAGGCGACGGGGTGGCGAACCCGGGCGCCGTTGGCAGAGCGCGTCCACTTCGACGGCTGGGGGGAGACAGGCGCGGAAGCCCCACTGCGGCGCCTGCTGGACGTGTCCGCAAAGTCGCGGGCACCGGGCGAGCCTGCTTCCGAGGAGCCCCTCTGTCTCCCTCGGCTGATCGCCTGCGTCGGGGTTCCCGATCCCGGCGGCGAGCGTGCGGAGCGCGTCCGTGCCCGCCTCGACTCGCTCGCGAAGCCGCCGGGGAGTCTCGGCCAACTGGAGGCGCTCGCCGTTCGCCTCGCGGGCATCGCGGGCGACGACACACCCACGGCGGAGCAGAAGCGGGTGCTCGTCTTCGCGGCGGACCACGGGGTGTGCGCCGAGGGCGTGAGCGCCTACCATCCGGGGGTGACGGTCCGCCTCTGCTACAACTTCATCGCGGGTGGCGGGGTGGTGAACGCGCTCGCCCGCGGCGTGGGTGCCCAGGTGACCGTGGTGGACGTGGGGGTGGACCACGACTTCGCCGGCGCATCCGGCATCGTCCACCGCAAAGTCCGGCGCGGCACCCGCAACCTGGCCCAGGTGGACGCGATGAGCCGCGACGAGGCGGAGCAGGCTCTGTTCGCCGGTGCCGCCGCCGTGCGGGAGCTGGACCGCTGCGACGTGCTCGCCCTCGGCGAGGTGGGGATCGGCAACACCACCGCCGCGTCCGCGCTGCTGGCGCTGCTCACGGGTGCGTCCGCCGGCGAGACCGTCGGGGGTGGAACGGGGATCGGG
>JALZKG010000254.1 GCA_030859365.1 Gemmatimonadota bacterium | reverse complement strand
GACGTACGGAGCTGGAATCCGCGACACGGTGGGGCACGCCACCGACGCCGCCCGGCGGGTAGCAAACGAGTTTCGCGGCGGCTTCGGGGAGCGGCCGCGCTGAGGAGCCGCGGCGGTGGAACCGAGGTTGCAGGGGGGGAGACGATACGACCGTCCCCCGTCCCGCTGCCGCAGGAGATCTCCCATGCCCTTTCAGCTCCCCCGCCCCTTCTGGCGCCCCCGAAAGAGTCGCGCGCGCCAACTGGCCGACGACGCGGTGGACACGCTCCGCGACGGGGCGGAGCAGGTGGCGGAGGCGGTTCGCGCCGCCGGCGGTCGCGTGTCGCTCCCCCGCCCCTGGCTCGCCGCCCCCGCGGAGCCCGAAGCGTCGCAGCCCAGGCGGTGGCGCGGGGTGGTGATCCGCGTCCCACGCGGCACGCGGGTGCGGGTGGCGCCGAAGGGGCTGCCGCACTCCGCCGGCGACGATCCGGAGAGCTGGGTGCACGTTTGAGCCACCCGCCGCGCCGGGTGCTCTGATGGACTCCTCGGTTCGGCGAATCACCTGGCGGACCTCGGACATCGCCGGAATTTTTGGGCTGGCGATCCTGTTCGTCTTCGTCTGGCGCTTCTTCTGGCTCGTCCACAACGCCCTGTTCCTGGGGCTGATCTCCGTCCTGATCGCGATCGTGATCGCGGCTCCGGCGCGGCTCCTCGCGCGATGGGTGCCGTACCAGGTCGCGTTCGGGGTTTCGGTGATCGGCTTTCTTTCGCTGATCGGCGGAACCCTGGTGGCGGTGATGCCCCAGGTGATCGAACAGGTCGGGCTGCTCGCCGCTCAGCTCCCCGCGGCGGCGGACGCGCTCACCGTCTGGATCGAACAACGCACCGGGGCGGAGCCGGGCTCCGGAACGGCCCCACGCGTGCAGGCGCAGCTCACGGAGTACGTCGGGCGCTTCGTACCCCTGGCGTTCAACATAATCGGGGCGGTGCTCAGCTTCTTCGCCGTGCTGATCCTCGCCATCTTCCTTGCCGCGCAGCCGGGAGTCTACCGCGATCTGCTACTCCGCGCCGTTCCCGCGGGATCGCGGGATCGGTGGGCGCGGGTCTACGACGAGGCTGGCTCCAACCTGAAGCTCTGGGTGATCGGCAAGGCCGTCACCATGCTTCTGGTGGGGATCGCCACCTGGGTGGGACTCCTGCTCTTTGGTATTCCGGGAGCACTGGCGCTGGGAGTGCTGGCCGCGGTGCTGGAGTTCATCCCCAACTTCGGACCCACCATCGCGGCGGTTCCGGCGGTGGCCGCCGCGTTTCTGATCTCGCCGATGAAGGCGCTGTACGTCGCCATCTTCTACTTCGTCCTGCAGCAGATCCAGAGCGCGGTCACCGTGCCCCTGGTGGAGCGGAAGGCGGTCAACATCCCGCCGGCCGCACTGCTGGCGTGGCAGTTGATGCTGGTGATCGGCTTCGGCTTTCTGGGGCTGTTCGTCGCCACGCCGCTGCTGGCGGTGGTAGCGGTCGCGCTCCGGATCCTCTACTTCGAGCCGGCGGAGGAGCGGGAGGCGTGGGACCGCCGGGAGAACGTGGAGCCCGCCCCGGACCCGAACCTGATCCTTCCACTCGCCGGGGCGCCGCGGGGCGGACGCGCCTGAGCGGGGGCGGGTGTTGACACCCGCGCCGGCCTTTGCTATCGTGTTGACTGCCTCCAAACCCAACCGCCGGGTTGGAGGGGATCCAAGGAAGCGCGACAAGCCTGGTCGGGATGGGGACCGGGCCGTCTTTAGTTTTGTAACCATCTTACTATACCCCAAGGAGAGACCCGCGTGGTCGAAATCGAGCTCGGAGAGAACGATCGTCTGGACTGGGCGCTCAAGCAGTTCCGCCGCCGAATGATCCGGTCGGGGCTGTTCAAGGACATGCGCCGCAAGCGCTTCTACGAGAAGCCGAGCGAGGCGAAGAAGGCGAAGTCCAAGGCTGCGCTCCGCCGCAAGCACAAGGATCGCAAGAACGCCCGGCGCAGCAGCCAGTTCTAGGCGACGTCGTCCGTCGACCACCATGCGGCAAGCGGGGGTGCTCCGAGAACGGAGCACCCCCGCTTGCGTTCCAGCTTTCGGGGGGCGTGACGAACGTGTGCGCGAAGCGATGAAGGTGCGTCCGCTGGGCGATTCCGGATTGCGCGTACCGCGCATCGGACTCGGGCTCGCGGCGCTCGGCCGTCCCGGCTACATCAACCTGGGGCACGCCGCCGACCTGAACGGAGATCGCGAGGTCGACGCGCTGCGGGAGCGGACCCACGCGGTGCTCGATGCCGCATGGGAGGGCGGGGTCCGCTACTTCGACGCCGCGCGCTCCTACGGGAGGGCGGAGGAGTTTCTGGCTGGGTGGCTCCGGCGCCGTGAAATCTCCGCCGAACAGGCGGTCGTCGGCTCCAAGTGGGGTTACACCTATACGGCAGGCTGGCGAGTGCAGGCCGAGACCCACGAGGTCAAGGAGCACTCCCCTGAGCGCTTCCGCAGCCAGCGCGCGGAGAGCGACGCCCTGCTGGGTGCGCACCTGAAGCTGTACCAGATCCACTCGGCGACCCGAACGAGCGGGGTGCTGGAGAACCGTGCGGTCCACGCCGCACTGGCCGAGCTGCGGGCGGACGGCGTGCGGGTCGGCCTGTCGCTGAGCGGCGCCGAGCAGGGCGAAACGCTCCGCCACGCCATCGAGATCCAGTGGGAGGGGGAGCGGCTCTTCGACGTGGTGCAGGCCACCTGGAATCTGCTGGAGCGCTCCGCCGGCCCGGCGCTCGCGGAAGCGCACGCGGCGGGCATGGGGACCATCGTCAAGGAAGCGCTGGCGAACGGCCGGCTGACCGCGCGCAACCGGGAGCCGGGCTTCGCGGAGCGCGCCACGCTGCTGCTGCAGGAAGCGGAGCGACTGGGTACGGGCGTCGATGCGCTCGCGCTCGCCGCCGTGCTCGCGCAGCCGTGGGCGGACGTGGTGCTGAGCGGCGCCGCCACGACCGGTCAGCTGCGCTCCAACCTGACGGCCGTCCCCGTGGCGTGGGACACCCGGGCTGCGGAGCTGCTGAGCACGCTTGCAGAGCCGGCCGCAGGGTACTGGGAGACCCGCTCGGCGCTCCCCTGGAACTGAGGCTGAGGCGCCTCTAACGCGGCGGCACGTTGCAGGCCACGCTCAGGTCGACACCGTCCATCTCCGCGTCGTCCAGCCGGACCGCGTCCATCTCCGTCTTCCAGAGCCGCGCGCCACGCAGATCCGCGCCCCGGAGCAACGCGCCTTCCAGCGATGCCTCGCCGAGGTCGGCGTCCCGCACCGAGGCACCGTCGAGCACCGCGCCGGCAAGGCTGGCGCGCACGAGATCCGCACCGGTGAAGTCGGCGTCCCGCGCCTCCACCCGTGTCAGATCCGCGGCACGGAGCGTGGCGCCGGTCAGAACGGCACCCTCCATGTGGGCGTGGCGCAGCGCAGCGCCGGACAGATCGGCGCCTTCCAGCCGTGCCCCGGCCAGACGGGCGTGACCGAGGGAAGCCTCGCGGAGCTCCGCACCCGACATATCCGCGCTGCTCAGATCGGCGTGCGCCAGGTTGACGCCGAGCATCCGCGCGTCGCGCAGATCCGCACGCATCAGCCGCACCGGATCCCGAGCCCCGGTGCGCAGGCAGTTGGCGTTGTCCAGAACCGCGCCGCGTAGCGTCGCGTCGGACAGGTCGGCGCCGCACAGGTTGGCGCCGGACAGGTCCACTCCGGAAAGCTCCGCCCCCCGGAAATCGGCGTTCCGCAGGATCACGCTCCGCAACGAAGCGCCAGTCAGCGCGAGCCCGCTCAGGTCGGCGCCGGACAGGTCCTCGCCGTCGAAATTCCGCTCTCCCGCAGCCAGGCGCCGTTCCACGTCTTCACGGTTCAAAGTCCCCGCCGCCGCGGTCTTGCGAGGCGCCGCGCTCCCCCTCCGCGGGGATGAAAACAGGGTCCAGGCGCTCTCCAGGATCCACATGGCTTGTGCTCCGGGTTCGGGTGACGCACCCCGAGCACCTGCCCGGGAGGACGCGCGGCGTGCCTCGATATCTCGCTGCAGGAAGCAATCCCCGGCGCTACTCCAGCACGGCGTCCAGCTGGATGTCCACCCCCGCGAGGGCCCTGGAGACCGGGCATCCGCTCTTGGTTTCCTCGGCCGCCTTGCGGAACACGGCCGCGTCCAGCCCCGGCACGCGCGCGCGGACGCGAAGCTTCATGGTGGTGATCGCGAATCCCTCGCCCTGCTTTTCCACGGTGCATGCCGCTTCGGTACGGATGCTCTCCGGGGCGTACCCCTGCCCCTCGAGCGCACCGGACAGCGCCATGCTGTAGCAGGCCGCCTCGGCGGCAGCGAGCAGCTCCTCGGGGTTGGTCCCCCCTGAGTTCTCGAAGCGCGAGCCGAAGGAGTAGTCGCCGCCGATGGCACCACTCGCGCCGCCAAAGCTCCCCATCCCTCCCTTGAGCCCGCCCTGCCAGACCGCGTGTGCATTTCGTGTAGGCATCCGCTGCTCCCGCAATTCAAGGTGAAAGTTCAAGGAATCAAAGGCCACGGCCGCGGCGCGCCGCCTCCCACCACTCCCGGAGGTCCCGGTCCGACAGATCGTCCAGCATGCTGAGAGCTGTGTATTCCTCGCGTAGCGTCTCGTCGCCAGAGCGGAAGACGATGTGGATCGCCTCTTCCGGCAGCATCCCGCCCGCGTTCTCCAGCTCCGGCGGGACGCGCATCACGCTCCCTGGCGCTTCCAGCGTCGTGCTCCACTCCCGTCCGTCCTCGGAGCGATAGATTCGCGTGTCTTCGGGCATGTCTCCGGCGGGTGCGGGTGGTCTGGTTGTCGGTGCCGGGTGCGAGGAGCAAATGCTCTGCCACGGGAGCGGATTCACCGGGAGCACCCGGGTGCCGCGCCCCGACGGCGATGGCGCTCACGACTCGCGGAGCATCTCCAGGTGGAGGATGCCATCCTCGTCGAACGGAGGGGAGGCGCGGCGAAAGCCGAACTCCTCGTAGAAGCGCTCCAGCCGCGCCTGGGCGGCGATGCGGATGGGGACGCTGCCCCACGCCTCCTCCACCCGGCAGATCCCTTCGCGCACCAGCGTCCTCCCGAGCCCGCTCCCCCGGACACGCGGGTGGGTGATGATCCGTCCGATGGACGCTTCCGGGTACTTCACCCCGGGGGCGAAGACCCGCGCGTAGAGGTCCAGGGTCGGCTTCATCTCCGTGCTCCACCCGAGAAGATGGAAGGCCCCCGGGTCCCACCCGTCCACGTCCAGATAGATGCACGCCTGCTCCAAGACGAAAACCTCCTGCCGCAGACGCAGCAGGAGGTACAGGTCGGCGACGCTCAGCTCCTCGAAGCTCGCCCACTGCCAACGCGGCGCCATCCCCGCTTCGGGCCGCGTCAGCTCCCTTCGTGCGGTGCGTCCGACAGCCGCAGGCGGATGATTACCACCTCGCCGAAGCGCTGCTCCGTGAAGTCGTCCGTCATCCCCTCCGCGATGAAGCCGCCATAGCCGTTCTGTCGCACGGCGTCCTCCGCGAGGGCCGCGACATCCACGATCCCCGAGAGGATGTCCACCGCCTTGTCCTGCGGATTGCGTTGCGCGGTGACCAGCAGGTCGAGCGCGTCATCGGGGAGACTGCTGTAGCGGAGCAGACGCTCGGGGGCTTCGCGCCACAGCTCCGAAGTGACGGCGTCGATGGCGATCTGCATCGCCTCCTCCTCGCTCAGCACGACGCAACGTTCGTCCCCGAAGTCGAAGGACACCTCCCCGTGCGGCCCGATGCCGGCGAACACGATCTGCTCGGGGCGGATCTCAAGAAAGCGCTCCAGAATCGCCCGCTGCTCCTCGATCTGCACCAGGTACCCGGCGAGCGCTTCGGCCGCGGATGAGAGAAAGGCCTGCACCCGGGGGTCGGTGAGCAGCGTTCCCGCCTCGAACGCCTTTTCCCAGGCCCGGACCTCGCCTGCGTCGGAGATCCCGTCCTGCTCCGCCCGGTCCACGGCGTAGCGGAGATACTCCTCAGGGTCCAGCCGCTCCGGCTGCGGTGCCGGAGCACCGGCATCACCCAGGGCGTCCGCCGCGTCGAGGGCGAGCTGCATGGAGGCCTCGCGCGCGACGCGAACGGACTCTGCCAAGTCGACGTGGGAAAGCGAATCCAGCGGCGCCACGAGCAGGCGCAGGCTGTCGGCGTTGCAAAGGATGCACATAGGGGGCTTCCGAAGGGTTGGGCTGGAGCGGCGCGGCGAGCCATCCGCCGCGCACGGAAGGGTGGTACACCGCCCGAGCCGGGCGCGGTCCCCCGGTGGGGAGAGCGGCTCCCCTACTCCGGCAGGTTTCGGACCCCGGAAAGGTCGACCTCCCCGAGGTCGCCCCGCGCCAGCACCGCGCCGGACAGGTTGGCACGGGCGAAGCTCGCCCCCCGCAGGAGGGCACCCCGCAGATCCGCGCGCTGCAGGTGTGCACCGAACAGGTTCGCGTCCTCCAGGCACACCTCCAGCAGATTGGTCCCCTCCAGATGCGCCTCCGCGAGATCGGCGCGGCGGAAGACCGCCTGAAAGAGGGTGGCGCCGAGCAGCGTGGCGCCGGCGAGCGCCGCTCCCTCCAGCCAGGCGCCGGACAGCACCGCGCCACCGAAGTTGGCGCCACTCAGGTCGGCGCCGGAAAGGCTCGCCTTTGCGAGCCGCGCCCCTTCGAAGTCCGCGTCCACGAAGCAGGTGCGGTTGAGAAGCGCGCGGCTCAGGTTGGCTTCGTTGAAGCGGGCTCCGTAGCCGTGCGCCTCCGACAGGTCGGCGCCGCTCAGATCGGCGCCGGCGAGCTGAGCCCCGTCCAGATGAGCGCCGATCAGCCGAGCCCCGGCGAGCTTCGCTCCGTTGAGCACCGCGCCCCCGAGCTGTGCCCCCGTCAGGTCCGCGCCGCGGAGGTCCGCATCGGTGAGGTTCGCCCCGAGGAGGTTCGCGCGGGCCAGGCACGCCCGCTCCATCTGAGCGCCGCGCAGATCCGCACCTCCCAGCCGGGTGCGGAACAGCTTTGCGCCCTGCAGCGACGCGCCCGTCAGCACCGCGTTCTCGGCGTGCGCCTCGGTCAGATCCGTGTCCTGCAGCTGCGCTCCCCGCAGATCCACCCCGCGCAGGTAGGCGCCCACCATCCGGGAGCCGCGGAGCCGCGCACCGGTCAGATCCGCGAACTCCAGATGCGCGCGGAACAGATTCGCCCCCTCCAGATCGGCCCCCGTACCGTCCGCCTCGCCCAGCTTCGCGCCGATCAGCTCGGCCCCGGCGAGCTCGGCCCCGGCGAAGATGGCGCGGAACAGGTTCGCGCCGGCGAGGTTGGCACCGGCCAGCTTGACCCCGTTCAGATTTGCGTGCTGCAGATCCGCACGCGACAGGTCGGCGAACGACAGGTCGGCGTGGAAGGAGCGCAGCCCTGGGGCGACGAAGCGGAGCGGCTGCCCGCGCCATACCGCGGCGAGCTGTCGCCCCAGCGATGGGGGAGCGCCGAAGCTGGCCTTCGCCAGCTTGGCGCCCGCCAGGTCCGCCTCCCGCAGGTTGGCGCCGCTCAGGTTCGCGCGCTCCAGGTTCGCGCCGCGGAGCGAACTCCCGGCGAAGCCCACGCCCGCCAGCGGAAGCCGGCGCAGATCGACGCCAGCCAGGTCCGCGCCCGCGAAGGAGCGGCGGTGCCGGGGCTCCCTGAGTCGCCGGGCCACATCTTCGCGCGTGAGCCGGACGCGCGTCGAGCCTGCGAGCACGGGGAGGATCGAACGGTGCTCGGCGATCGTGACGTCGGCGGCGGAGGAGTGTGGCTCCTCGGGAACGGCGAAGCGGGCGACCGGATGGGGGGAAGACGATTCGCCGCCGGCACTCGGTGCGGGCGCGTCGCGCAAGGACGTCAGGTTCAGCATGGGCTCGGCAGGAGGATGAAACGTGTACGGCTCTGCCCGGCCCGGTGCGGCCGCGCGGAAGGGATGCAAGCAGAAAGCGCGCCGGAACGGATCTCGTACGAACCGGCTCCGAAGGGAGCCGACGGGACACGACGAGGGGAATGGAAAGATGGTGCTCCCCGGTCCCGAGGGCAAGGGTGTCGCGGCACCCGCGCGCTCTCCACCGGCCCGCAAACCTTGCCGGTGGCGGAAACCAGGTTCAGATCCGCGGCTAGGGGCCCGTGGCACCCCCCCCTACGCGGCGGAGCACGGTCCCCAGCCGCTCGATTTCCGCGCCGTAGACGGCCCAGTCGCCGGCGCGCTGGGCGGCGATGGCGCGCTCGTAATGCTGCTGCGCCTGCTGCAGCAGGTCCGGAGCCGCCGGAGCCGCCGGAGCCGCCGGAGC
>JALZKG010000252.1 GCA_030859365.1 Gemmatimonadota bacterium | reverse complement strand
CTCACGGGGGTGGTGTGGCTGGCCCTCGGCGCCTCGCCCGCGTATACGGTGGAGCGGGTCGTCACGGTACTGGTGATCGCCTGTCCCCACGCGCTGGGCCTCGCCGTCCCGCTGGTGATCGCCATCTCCACCACACTAGGTGCCCGCAATGGTCTGCTGGTCCGGGATCGCAGGGGACTGGAGGAAGCTCGCAACCTGGACGCGGTGGTCTTTGATAAAACTGGCACCCTGACCCTCGGCGAGCACCGGGTGGTGGACGTGGCCGTGGCGGATGGAACGGCGCCGGACGAGGCGCTCCGCCTGGCGGCCGCGGTGGAGCAGGACTCGGAGCACCCGGTCGCGCGGGCGGTGGTCGAGAGCGCGCGGGAGCGCGGGATCACCGTTCCTGCGGCGCAGGGCTTCGAGGCGATCCCCGGGTACGGAGTGCGGGCGCACCTCGACGGGCGAGAGCTGCAAGTTGGAGGGCCGAACCTGCTCGTCCGACTCGGGGCCGAGCCACCGACGGGGCTGCAGGCAGCCGCGGAGCGTGCGGCGGAGCGCGGGCAGGGCGCGATCTACCTCGTGGAAGGGGACCGGGTGCTCGCCGCCTTCGCGGTGGCGGACGCCATCCGCCCCGAGTCGACGGAAGCCGTACGGCGGCTGCACGAGAGCGGCATCGAGGTGGTGATGTTGACTGGCGACGCCCGGCCCGTGGCCCAGGCCGTGGCCCGGGAGCTGGGGATCGACACCGTGTTCGCGCAGGTGCTCCCGGAACAGAAGTCCGAGAAAATCCGGGAGCTCCAGAGCCAGGGCAAGCGGGTGGCAATGGTGGGTGACGGCGTGAACGATGCCCCGGCGCTGCTTACTTCCGACGTTGGGATCGCCATCGGCGCCGGGACCGACGTGGCGGTGGAGGCGGGGGACGTGGTGCTGGTCCGCAGCGATCCGCGCGACGTGCCGCGCATCATCGATCTCTCCAAGGCGACCTACCGCAAGATGATCCAGAACCTCTGGTGGGCGGCGGGCTACAACATCGTCGCGATCCCGCTCGCGGCGGGGGTGCTCCAGCCGTGGGGGATCGTGCTCTCTCCCGCCGTCGGCGCGGTGCTGATGTCGCTCAGCACCATCATCGTGGCGGTCAACGCCCAGCTTCTCCGGCGTGCCTCCCTGTAGCCCCTCCTCCGCGGACGCGCGACGGCGGCTTGACATCGACGGACATCTCGTTATCTTTTGTATACCATAGGGGGGTACCCTAGATTATTAGACCTTCCTTCGTGATGCGCGAAGAGCATGCGAGCCACCACGAGCACTGCCGCATACACCCCGTCCGACGGATGCGCCATGCCGGAACACGGAAGCGAACGCTCGGCGACCCACGTTGATCCCGGGCTGCAAAAGCAGGCGACGGTCCGTCTCAAGCGGATCGAAGGACAGGTGCGCGGGATCCAGCGGATGGTGGACGAGGGGCGGTACTGCGCCGACGTCCTGACGCAGATCGCCTCCGTCCACGAGGCGCTGCGTTCCGTCGGCAAGCTGCTGATGCGTAACCACCTGGAGCACTGTGTCACCGATGCGCTCCGCTCGGGGGACAGCCTGGAAGCGGAGCAGGCGTACCAGGAGGTGCTGGACCTGATGTACAAACACGCGAGGTGACCCAGCCATGAGCGAAACCCATCCGACTGCCGCGACCGACCCGGGTCCGAATCACACCCGCGCCACCCCCGACGACGCGGGGGAGCGCGTCGACCTCCCCATCACCGGGATGACGTGCGCGGCGTGCGCGCGGCGCATCGAGACCAAGCTGTCCAGGGCGCCCGGGGTTCGGAAGGCGGGGGTCAACTTCGCCACCTCGCGCGCCACGGTGGAGTACGACCCCGGACGGACCGACACGCGCGCCCTGGTGGGGACGGTGGAGAACGTCGGCTACGGGGTCGCCGGGACCGCGCGCGCCGACTTCGTGGTGGACGATTCCGCCCGTCCCTCGGGGTCCGCGAAGCCCCTCGAAGACCACCTGAACCGGGTCCCCGGTGTGGTCGCCGCGACGTTCAACCTCGGGGTGATGGAGGTCCGGGTGGAATACCTCCCGGGCGCCGTGGATGTCCCCACCCTGCGCGGGGCCATCGAGGAGTTCGGCTACCGGGTTCGCGAGGTGCCGGGTGGCGGAGGGGCGTCCGGGGCGGAGGACTACGAGGCCGAGGCGCGCGCGGCGGAATACCGGGACCTGCGCCGCCGGTTCTGGCTCGCGGCGCTGCTGTCGCTCCCCGTGCTGGTCATCGCGATGTCGCACGGGCGCATTCCCGCGCTCGACTTCCCCGGCGTCGAATGGGTGCAGCTCCTGCTCACCACCCCCGTCGTCTTCTACTCCGGAGCGCAGTTCTATCGCGGTGCCTGGGCGGCCTTCCGCCACCGCGCCGCGGACATGAACACCCTGATCGCGGTCGGCACGGGGACGGCGTACCTGTACTCGGTGGCGGCGACCCTCGCGCCCGCCTTCTTCACCCGGGCCGCCGCTCCGGGCTCCATGCCGGGGATGGGTGGGATGGGGGATGCGGGGATGGCGCCCGTGTACTTCGAGGCCGCCGCCGTCATCATCGCCCTGATCCTTCTGGGGCGGATGCTGGAATCGCGCGCCAAGGGACGCACGGGGGACGCCATCCGCCGCCTGATCGGCCTGCAGGCAAAGACGGCGCGCGTGATCCGCGACGGCGCCGAAAGCGACGTCCCCGTGGAAGAGGTGGTGCCGGGCGACGTGGTGGCCGTCCGTCCGGGGGAAAAGATCCCGGTGGACGGGAGCGTGCTGGACGGCGCCTCCGCGGTGGACGAATCGATGCTCACCGGCGAAAGCCTCCCGGTGGAGAAGGGGCCGGGGGACGAGGTTTTCGGCGCCACGATCAACCGGACGGGGGCGTTCCGCTTCACCGCCACCAAGGTCGGCAAGGACACCGCCCTCCAGCAGATCGTCAAGCTGGTGCAGGACGCGCAGGGCGGGAAGGCTCCCATCGCGCGGCTCGCGGACGTGATCAGCGGGATCTTCACTCCCATCGTCATCTGCGTCGCGATCGCTGCCTTCGTGGTCTGGTTCGTGGTGGCACCGCCCGAGGCGCGCTTCACCATGGCTCTGATGGCCTTCGTTTCGGTGCTGATCATCGCCTGCCCCTGCGCGCTCGGCCTCGCGACCCCGACGGCGATCATGGTGGGGACGGGGAAGGGGGCGGAGAACGGGGTGCTGATCAAGGGCGGGGAAAGCCTGGAGACGGCGTACAAGCTGAACACCATCGTCCTGGACAAGACGGGGACGATCACCCGCGGCGAGCCGGCGCTCACCGACGTGCTCCCGGCGGACGGAACCGATCCCGACGAGCTCCTCCACCTCGTGGCTTCCGCCGAGCGGGGAAGCGAGCACCCGCTCGGGGAGGCGATCGTCCGGGGCGCGAAGGAGCGCGGCCTGGAGTTGGTGGACGCCTCCGCTTTCGCCGCCCTGGCCGGACACGGGATCGAGGCCACCGTGGACGGGCGGCGGCTCCTCCTCGGCAACCGCAAGCTGATGCGCGATCGCGGTGTCTCCGTCGATGGCGGCGAGGCGCGGGCGGAGGCGCTCGCGGCGGAGGGGAAGACGCCCATGTACGCGGCGGTGGACGGGCGGTTCGCCGGCACCATCGCCGTCGCGGACACCATCAGGCCGGAGTCGCGGGAGGCGATCTCCGCGCTCCGCGAGATGGGGATCGAGGTGGCGATGATCACCGGGGACAACCGGCGCACCGCGGAGGCGGTCGCGCGGGAGGTGGGCATCACCCGCGTCCTGGCCGAGGTGCTCCCGGACGACAAGGCGCGCGAAGTCCGGCGGCTCCAGGGGGAGAAGAAGCGGGTCGGGATGGTGGGGGACGGAATCAACGATGCCCCCGCGCTCGCCCAGGCCGACGTGGGGATCGCCATCGGAACGGGGACGGACGTGGCGATCGAGGCCTCCGACATCACCCTGATCCGCGGCGACCTGCGCGGGGTGGTGGCGGCCATCGCCCTGTCGCGCGCGACCATCCGCACCGTGCGGCAGAACCTGTTCTGGGCGTTCGTCTACAACGTGATCGGCATCCCGGTCGCCGCCGGGGTGCTGTACCCCTTCACCGGCTGGCTCCTGTCGCCGATCTTCGCCAGCGCGGCGATGTCGCTGTCCAGCGTCTCCGTCGTCGCCAACTCGCTGCGGCTGCGGCGCTTCCGCTCGCCGATCCGGGGAGGGTGAGATGGAGCCGATCGAGATCGCGGTCGTCGCGGGCGGGATCGTCGCCATCGTCTTCGTGCTCTGGTACTTCTTCGGCGAGCGGGAGGCGGTGGAGGCCACAACCGCGGACGGGGTGCAGCAGATCCGGGTCACGGTCAAGGGCGGCTACTCCCCGGACGTGATCGTGGTGAAGCAGGGGCGGCCGGTACGGCTCGACTTCTACCGGGACGAAACGGCGTCGTGCAGCGAGCAGGTGGTTTTCGGCGACTTCGGGATCGCGCGGGATCTTCCGGCGTTCAAGACCACGCCCGTCGAGTTCACGCCCGATGAAGCGGGAGAATTCACCTGGACGTGCGGGATGCGGATGATGCGGGGGAAGCTGGTGGTGGAGCCGGCGTGAAGAATTGTCGGGTCGCCTTGGTGGCTATGGCGTGGCTGCCGGTCGGGTGAGGAGCAGAGACCAGGGGAGACGGGATCCCGGTCATGGTCACGCCTGCCGCGCCCTGGCCCAGGACGGCTTCGCGCTCCGCGGCGGCTCCAGCCGTGGCCAAGCGGACTTCCCGAGGGATGGACGACCACTCGTGGAGCAGCGTCGCCCCTCGAGTGACTGGCAGGGTAAGGGGGCGCTGATGAGCCTGGCTCACTCCGCGGACGTCGCCGAGTCTTCGTCGTCCGGTGGGGGGCCGCGCCGGAGGCCAAGCGCCAGGCCGAGGGGAGCCAGAGCGAAGGCGGCGAGAAAGAGCCGGCCGGATGGGGAGCCGCTGGAGCGGTTCTCCGCGGTGGGAGGGACGTTCACGGACGCGGCAGTCCGCGGGACGGTGGCGGCCGGGAGTGCCTCCGCCCTGATCTCTGCCAGCCCTGCGGAATCCGCCACCAGCCGCTCCACGTAGGCGCGGTACGCATCCGGAAAGACCGCTACGTGGTAGTGCGGGGGGTTTCGCTCGCGCGTGGCGTCCAGGACCCCCTCCGCTTCCAGCGACACGAGCGTTGCCTCTAGCCAGCTCCGGCACGCCCCGGTTTGAGAGATGCGAAGATCCACCGCCATCCCCGCCGGATGCACCGACAGCGCGTGCGCGTTGGTGGGCTGGGTGGCCTGGGGACGCGTCAGACTGGTGACCACCAGCGGCTCGCCGCAACTCGCCCGGTACTGCGCCGCGAGGCGCTCCACGAAGGTGAGCACCTCCGGACGGGCGAAGGGAAACGACACGAAGGTCGCCACGCGGTAGTCGGCATTCCCCTCCACCGGAACCAGCAACCCCTTGTCCACGAAGCCGCCCACCTGGGCCGGTGTACGGATAAAGGTGAAGTCCTGGTCTCTGGCGACCTCGTTCTGGTGGGCCATGGAGGCTGGCGAGCCGCGCAGCGACGGCGCGTCCGCAGCCGCGGGCCCGGGAGCGAGCGACGCCCCCAGCACGAGTATGAAAACAGTGGTTCGAAGCATCCCCTCTCCCTCCGCGACTCAGGCTACGGCCGTTCCCTCGTGCACAACTGCAGAAGATGGACCAGAAGGCCGGCCAAATGAGTGTCGTCCCGTTCTTTGCGTACCAGGAAGCAAGGCGGGGAGTTCCGCCGCCGGACGGTCTCACTATGTACCGCAGCCGGGGCGGGCCGTAAGTTGCCCGCCCGCGAAGCCCCCTTCCACCGAACCTGCGTACCCGGATGAGCGACGAACTCGCCACCCTGCTGGCGCTGCTGGACCTGGAGCCGATCGACCGCAACATTTTCCGGGGCCGCAACAACCGCGACATCGGATC
>JALZKG010000243.1 GCA_030859365.1 Gemmatimonadota bacterium | reverse complement strand
GTCACGGTCCCCGTGGCGGTCGGGATCCCGCACGGGGTCACCGGTGCCGCACCCGCCACCGCGAAGGTGCCCACGGAAGCGCCCCGGCTGAACAGCTCGAACTGGGCGCCGGGCTCCATCACCGCCTGCCGGAAGCGGGATTCGTACGCCTCGGGTGCCACCCCGGCCGGGCGGCGCAGCGAACGCAGGGAGTCGCCCGATACCTCGGCGACCGGGACGATCTGCGACACTCCCGGACTCCGCGTCACGTGAAAAAGCACGGTTCCCGAGGGGAGCCCCAGATCCACAAAGGTTTCCAGGTCCGGCGCGATCTCCTGCATCCCGGCCGGCGGAGGGGGGATGAACTGCACGTCCGCCCCGCCCAGCTGCACGTTGTCGCAGGCTGCGAGACCCGTTAGAATGGGAGCCGACAAGCAGCAAAGCAGACGGAATCTGGAAAATCGCATGACGGCTTCCAAGGAGCGGACCTTGAAGATGGGGACGGGCGTCCCGCCAGCGGTTTGCAATTCACCGGCCAGATGGAACGCGCGGAAAGCTACGGATTTCCCTCGGCGGGTGCAACACGTCGCGGGCTGCCGTGCGGCCGGTCCGCTCCATCGTCGCGGATGATCGATCCGAGCGACTTCCGTCGTGTGATGGGTCACTTCGCAACCGGGGTCGCCGTGGTCACGGCACGTCCCCGCGGCGAAGCTCCGTGCGGGTTGACCGTCAACGCCGTGTGCTCCGTCTCGCTGATTCCAACGCTGATCCTGGTGAGTGTGGATCGGACGGCGGATTCCCACGATCGCATCCGCGCCGCCGACGCCTTTGCCGTCAACATCCTGGAGGGGGAGCGCGGGGAGCGCCTGTCCCGCCGGTTCGCCGCATGGGAGTGCGCCGACAAATTCCAGGGGGTCGCCTTCCACGCCGAACGGACGGGCGCCCCGGTGCTGGACGACGCACTCGCCTGGGTGGACTGCACCCTCTCACACATCATCCCCGCGGGGGACCATACGCTCTTTCTGGGCGAGGTGGCGGCCGCGGATGCGCACGAGGGGAACCCGCTGGTCTTTTACCGGGGAGGGTACGGCCGCTTTGTCCCCTGAACGCGGAGCGGCACGGACGGAAGCGGTGTACGGTGCACTGCTCGGGATGGTGCTGGGAGTCGTCGCCCTGGTCGGAGGCGGCCAGGTCTTCATCGGTCTCCGAGGGACGCTCGCGGAGGTGGCGGGGGTCACGGCCACCCTTGCGGCTGCGCTTGCCGCCGGGGTATGGGCGGGAGCCGTGCCGGGCGGACTCGAGGCGGGAGAGACGCACCTTTTCCCCCGCTGGGTAGGGGCGGGGCTCGCGGTCGGCGCAGCCGGGATCTTCGCGCTGGTGTGGGAGATCGCCGGTCCGCGCCTCGGCCCGGCCGGGAGCGTTCTCGCGCTCCTCCTCCTGATCGGCCTCCCCGTGTACGCACTCGGCTTCGCGCTCCCCGCGCTCCGAGCCTGGGCGGAGGGAGCGAACCCCGATGAGAACGACACGCGGTCCGAAGGCGCCGGCGCCCGGATCGCGGTCGGTGTCCTGGCGGGGCTGGCCGCGGGGTGCCTTCTCGCCGGGGTGGTGCTGATCCCCCGCTTTCCGGCGGGGACGCTGCTGCTGGGGGCCGCCGCTCTCTTCACCTCCCCTTTGATGCGGCCGCGGCCGGAGAGCGGCCGCTCCATCCAGACCACCGTGTGGGAGGAGGAAACGCCGTTCGGCACGCTGGCCGTGGTGGACACGGTCTTCCCCGGCCAGCGGCAGCCGGAGCGGCGGCTCTACCTGGACGACGAGATCGAGTCGGGGGAGCTGGTGCGGGGCGGAACGCCGACCTTCGCCTACGTCGCCGCGGCGGAGCGCTGGCTCGCGGACCTCACCCCCCCGGGGAGCAGCTACCTCTTTCTCGGGGGCGGGGCGTACACCCTCCCGCGGCGGATCGCGGAGCACGACCCCCGCGCCCAAATCGCCGTGGGGGAGCTGGACCCCGAGGTGACCCGCGTCGCAACCCGCTTCTTCGGCCTGCGCCCCGAGCACCGCATCCACGCCGTGCACGGCGACGCCCGACGGATCCTGGAGGGGATGGCACCGGGGGGCTACGACCGTATCTTCATCGACGTGTACGACGGTCGGGAGGTGATCCCCTACTCGTTGGTGACGCGGGAGGCGTGGGAGGCAGCCGCCCGCGCTCTGCGTCCCGGCGGCGTGGTGGGGATGAACGTGATCGGGGTGGCGCAGGGGCCGGGGTCACGGCGCTTCTGGTCGGTGGTCCGCACCGCGGTGAGCGCATTCCCCGCCTTCGCGCTGTACATTCATCTGGGGCCCGACTTTCCGGACCCGCAGAACTTTCTGGTCGCCGGCTCGCCGGATCCCGCCTTTGTCTTTCCCCCGCAGGCCGGGAGCTTCGAGCGGTGGGAGCGCCCCCGGTGGCCCGGCTGGGCGGGAACCACCGTGTTCCGCGATCGCTTCGGGGAGCCGGAGGCTCCCGGGTGAAGCGCCGGCGCTAGCGCGGCTTGCGGTTCTTGGGCGTCGTCTTCTGAAGATGGCGCATCGCCTGCTCGCGCTGCTCCAGGTGGCGCTTCATCTGCTCCGTCTGCCGCCGCTTGGCTCCTTGTTCCCCACGGTAGCGCTGCCGGTTGAAGATGCGATTCATCAGGCGGAGCATCGGGGCGCCGAAGTAGCGGAGCAGAACCGCCTTGCCGCGCCGGCCATTTTTTTCGTGGTCGGCGATCGCGTAGGGCAGCGCCTGGATCGAGTCCTGGATCTGCCGGTGCATCTGCGGAGCGGACGGCCTTTTCTTTTTTGCCATGAGGCGAGCGGGCGGATGAGCACAAGAGTCGACGTTTCGGCGCCGGACCGACGGATGCACTTGTACCCTCCCTCCTTCCCGGGGTTCTCCGCGTGAGGATGGTCCATCTGGCGGATCTGCACCTCGGCTTCCGCGCCTATCACCGCCTCACCCCACGCGGAGTCAACGTGCGGGAGGCGGACGTGAGCGACGCCTTCCGCGAAGCAATCGAGCGGACGGTCGCGCTCCGGCCGGATCTGGTGCTGGTGGCGGGAGACGTCTTCCACACGGTGCGCCCCTCCAACAGCGCTATCGCCGACGCTTTTCGGCAGTTCTCCTCGCTCACCGCGCGCCTCCCCGGCGTCCCGGTGGTGGTGATCGCTGGCAACCACGACTCCCCCCGCTCCGCAGACACCGGCAACATCCTCGCCCTTTTCCGGGAGATTCCGGGGGTGGAGGTCGTCGCCGACGCGGCCCGCGCGGTTCGGTTCCCCGCGCTGGACGCATCGGTGCTCTGCCTTCCTCATAACGTTCTGGCGAGCGAGCACGCAGGGGTCGCGCTGGAGCCCGACCCGGCGGCGCGCAGCAACGTGCTGATGCTACACGGCACCGTCGGAGGGAGCGTGGCCGAGCGGAAGATGCGCTACGTTTCCGAGTTCGGCGGCGCGGTCGTGGAGGACACACAGATCGGCCCGGAGCGCTGGGACTACGTCGCGCTCGGCCACTACCACATCGCCACCGAGCTGGCCCCCAACATGTGGTACGCGGGCGGGGTCGAGCGTACCTCCACCAACGTCTGGATGGAGGCGGAAGGCGCCAAGGGTTTTCTGCTCTTCGACACGGACACCCGGCGCGCGGAGTTCCACCCGCTCCACACCCGCCCGGTGGTGGACCTCCCCCGGATCTCGGCCCGGGGGCACAACGCTGAGGAGCTGGACGAGGCGCTGCTCGCCGCCGTGGAACGCATCCCCGACGGGATCGCCGACAAGATCGTCCGGCTGGTGATCCAGGATCTTCCGCGCCACGTATTCCGCGAGATGAACCACCGCCGCATCCGCGACTTCAAGGCCGAGGCGCTTCACTTTCACCTGGACGCCCGGCCGCCGGAGGTCCGCCGCCAGAGCGCGTCCGGCGCTCCCATCCGCCGGCAAACGCTCCGCGAGCAGGTGGGGAGCTACCTGCGGACGCACTGGCAGCTCAGCTCGGAGGCGCTGGACCGCGACCGTCTGGTCTCGCTCGGCGACGGCTACCTGGCCGCCACGGAGGAGGGGTGACGCGGTGCGTCTGATCTCCCTCCGGCTGCGCAACTTCCGGCAGCACGCCGACACGCGCATCGACTTCCGCCCGGGGCTCACGGGGATCATCGGTCCCAACGGGGCGGGGAAGAGCACCGTTCTGGAAGGGATCGCCTGGGCGCTGTACGGCTCCGGGGCTGCGCGCGGCACCAACGACACGCTACGCTTCGCCCGCGCCGCGCCGCGCTCGCGGGTGGAGGCGGAGCTGGTATTCGGACTTGGAGGGCACGAGTACCGGGTAGTGCGCACCCTGAACCAGGCCGAGGTCTTTCTCGACGGCGGCCCCGAGCCGGTCGCGGCGTCGCTGGGGGGGGTGACGACGTACCTGCAGACACGGCTCGGGATGTCGCGCGAGGAGTTCTTCAATACGTACTTCACCGGCCAGAAGGAACTGCAGTTTCTCGCCGCCATGGGACCGACGGAGCGGGGGCGCTTCCTGTCCCAGGTGCTCGGCTACGAGCGGCTGCGCCGGGCGCAGGACGCGCTGCGCAACCGCCGCAGCGAGCTGCGCCACGAGATCCGGGGCTTGCGCGCCGCGCTGGGAGATGCGGATCAGCTCGCCGCCGAGCGCGCCGCAGCCGAAGCGCGGGTACGGGAAACCGCCGGGACGCTGGCCGAGGCGGAGGCGGCGCTCGCCGCGCACACTGCAACGGCGGCGGAGATCGTCCCCCGCTGGGAGGCCGCTCAGGCGGCTCGGGAGCTCGACCGGGAGCTCGCCCACGCCCTCGACACGGCCACGCGCAAGCGCGACACCGCCCGTCGGGACGCGGAAGCCGCCGACACGGAGCTTGCCCG
>JALZKG010000208.1 GCA_030859365.1 Gemmatimonadota bacterium | reverse complement strand
GGGCTACACCACCGGTGCGCCGGGGGACGGGAGGCCGGCCGCTGCCTCCGCGGCCCGCGCGAGGCGCTGCCCGCGCTCCACGTCGACGAAGAAGAGCAGCGCACCCCCCACCAGAAAGAAGCCGATGATCGCCAGGATGGCGTTGCGGCTCGTCCCCGTAAGCGCGATCGTCAGCGTAAAGATCAACGGGCCCAGGATCCCGGCGAACTTCTCGAACACCCCCCAGAAGCCGAAGAATTCGCCGGACTTGTGCCGCGGGATCATGCTCGCGAAGAGCGAGCGGCTGAGCGCCTGCGTTCCCCCCTGCACCATCCCGACCAGCATCGCCAGCACCAGAAAGTCGCCGCCGTCGCGCATGAAGTAGCCGAGCACGCTGATCAGGCAGTACGCCGCGAGCCCGATGAAGACGCAGCGCTTCGCGCCGATCTTTCCGGCCAGCGCGCCGAAGGCGAAGGCGAACGGGATCCCGACGAACTGCACCAGCAGGATGGCGAGGATCAGCTGGTTTTCCGCGATCCCCAGCTCGGTGCCGTACGCCGTCGCCATGCGGATGATGGTGCCGATGCCGTCGTTGTAGATCAGAAAGGCGAGCAGCATCAGAAACGCCTCCCGGTAGCCGCGCAGCTCCCGGAACGTTTCGGCGAGGCGGGCGAGCGCGACCCGGGTCGGGCTCTGCCCCCGCTCCTCGTCGGATTCCAGCCGCACCGGCGGCTCGGGGACGTGGCGGAAGAGCGGGATGGCGAAGACGGTCCACCACACCGCGACGGAAACGAAGGCGAGCCGCGTAGGGAGCGTCTGCTCCGTGGGCGAAAGTCCCTCGCCGGAGGGGAGTCCGAACGCGCCCGGGAAGAGGATCCACGCTAGGTTCAGCGCGAGCAGCAGCCCGCCCCCCACGTAGCCGAGCGCGTACGCGGCGGTGGAGACCCGGTCCAGTTCGTCCTCGCGAGCCACGTGGGGGAGGAGCGACTCGTAGAAGACGAAGCTGCCGTTGACCCCGATGTTCGCGACGATGAAGAGGAGCGACGCCAGCCACAGGTCGCCATGGCCGATGAAGTACATGCACGCCACCGCCACGACCCCCACGCCCATGAAGGTGCCGAGCATGCGCTTCTTGACCGCCACATAGTCGGCGATGGTGCCCAGCAGCGGCGCCACAAGGGCGATGATCGCCAGCCCGACCGTGGTCGCGGTCGCGTAGCTCTGGGTGGCGCGCGCGGGGTCCATCCCCGCCCCGGCGACGCGTACGAAGAAGATAGGGAAGATGGCGGTCATGATCACCGCCACCATCGCGGAGTTGGCCCAGTCGTACATCGCCCAGGCGCGCAGCTCCCGCCGGTGGAGACCGAGCTTGTGGAGCAGTCCGGAACGGGGCGCGGCGGAGGGTGTGGAGGCGCTCATCGGGGGAGGATAAGGAGGGAAGGGAGAGCCGGGCGGGGCGGCAAGATACCGCGCGGGTGCAGGTGCACACCAGCGAGCGAGCCCGGCACACCTCGTGCATGCCTCACCCGGTTCCAAAAACGGGGACCGACCGAGCAACCCCGAGGGACCGAACCCCTTGCCGGAGGTGAACATGGACCGAGGAAAAGATTTCCTGCGCGCGCAGGTGAGCAATGCCGTGATGCAGCACAAGACGCTGGTCGAGAACCTCGAAGCCCACCAGGGCCAGGCCGAGGATGCGCGTTACAAGGAGCTCTGTGCCCGCTACGCGCCCCGCATGCGCGGCCACCAGCAGATGCTGGAGCAGTACCGCGAAACGCTGGGAGACGTTTCGGGCGAGGGTTTGAAGAAGGCGATCGGCAACGTTCTCGCCTTCGGGCGTGACGCGGTCGACGCGATGCGGGAAAGCGACTTTCTCCGCCTGGTGGGCGACATCGTGACCATCCGGCAGTCGCAGGACACCTTTGCGACCTTTGCGGCGGCGGGCGACCAATTGGGCGAGCCGCGCCTGTCCGAGATCGGCCGGAGCTGCGAAAAGGATCACGACGAGATGCAGCGGGACTTCAATCGGCTGGTGCAGCAGATGTTCGTGGAGCACGCTCGCGGCTGAGCAGCACGGGGCGCGCCGCCCCCGAACCACGTAAGGTGTGGCGGCGCAAACCGCATTGGACAAGGCGTATGCGCGTTTTCCTCTCAACCCGCTTCTATGGACGTGTCGCCCCTTTACTACGCCCACTCCGGCCTTCGTTATCTGGTGCTCTTTGCCGGCGTGGCCGCGCTGGTGGTCCTCGCAGCGGGGCTGCTGCGGCACGCGCCGTACGGCCGCGGAGCACGGGCGGCAGGCACCGCGTTCGTGGTGGCGCTCCACCTCCAGGTGCTGCTCGGCGTCGGGCTGATTCTCGGCGGGATCTGGTATCCGGCGCTCGCGGGGCACCTGGTGCTGATGCTGGGGGCCGCGGTCGCGGCGCCGCTCGGCACCGTGCGGGCGAAGCGAGCGGCGGACCCGCGCGGTGCCTACGTT
>JALZKG010000204.1 GCA_030859365.1 Gemmatimonadota bacterium | reverse complement strand
GTCGTCGACCTCAGCGTGGACACCGTTCGGTTTCCCAACGGTTCGATCGGCGAGCTCGAGATGATCCGGCACTCCGGCGCCGCCGCGGTCGTTCCGCTAGGGGGAAGGATGGGGGGAGCGGCGGAGGGCGACCCCGAGGTGGTGCTCGTGCGGCAGTACCGCTACGCCTCCGGAGGGTACCTGTACGAGGTTCCGGCGGGACGCCCCAGCGCGCCCGGCGAGCCGTGGGAGGAGTGCGCCCGCCGCGAGCTGGAGGAGGAGACCGGGCTCCGAGCCGGGTCGCTCCGCCGGCTCACCTCCATCTTCACGACGCCTGGCTTCACCGACGAGCGGATCCATCTTTTCCTCGCCACCGACCTGCAGCCCGGCATTGCTGCGCGCGACGCGGACGAGTTCATGGAGGTGGAGCGGATCCCGATCTCCAAGTGTCTGCGGATGGTTCGCGACGAGGAGATCACCGATGCGAAGAGCATATGCGCGCTCCTATACGTGGCGGGGTTCATCCTGGGCCGCTGACCGGTCCACCTTTCCTTTGCCGTGGCTCTCAGGGTACACCGCTGTCCTGCATCGTGGACGGCCCGGGAGGAACGTAGACCATGAAAGCTACGCAAGGCGTTGCAGGCGAAGGGCGTGGCTCATCGAACCAGCTATATCGGTGCCTGGTATGGAACCTGCCCACTTGTACCCGCAACCAGCCTGCTAGCCCGGGCTGCGACGGACCTCTTCGATCATCGGAACCTACCCCCTTCGCGGGAGTTGTCTGCTATGGAAACTTTCGGGTTTGCAACCTCGGGAGGCGCGGAGCCGACCCCTCTGCACCCCCTCAAGGCGCTGGACGACAGCGGGCTCGTCGCCAGCTTTCTCGCGGGTGAGAAGCGCGCCTTCACCGAGCTGGTCGAGCGTTACCAGAGCCGCCTGCTGAACTTCGTCTACCGTACCACCGGCGATCGGGAGCGGGCGGAGGATTTGGTGCAGGAAACGTTTATCCGCGTGTACCGCCACCTTCACCGCTTCGACCAGTCGAAGAAGTTTTCGACCTGGGTGTACACCATCGCCTCCAATCTCGCGAAGAACGAGTTGCGGAACCGCTCCCGCAATCCGTTGGTGCTCTTCCAGACGTTGAAGAGCAACTGGTCTGCCGACGAGCGGCCCCTCGAATGGGAGGACAACACCTACCGCCCGGACGACCTCTTCCGCAAGCGGCATCTGCGGGAGATGGTGGAGTCTGCGGTGTCCGAGCTCCCCGACCATCACCGCACGGTGTTCGTCCTGCGGGAGATGGAAGGCAAGACGTACGAGGAAATCGCGGAGATCACCTCGTGCAACCTCGGGACGGTCAAGAGTCGGCTGAACCGTGCCCGCAACAACTTCGCGCAGATCATCGCGCCGATGCTCGGGTAGCCGCGCGTGGCAGATAGGGCGGAAACCAACTGTCCGACTGGGAACCTCCTTTGCGGTTTCGCGTAGAAAGGTTCGTTCCGGCGGCGTCGCGGCGTCGCAGATTCCTTTCGGTGTCGCCTGCTGCCATGCTCACCCGCTGCGAAGAATTCCTCGCGTTGTACTCGGACCTCCGGGACGGCGAGCTTTCCCTGCCGCTCCGGATCGAGGCCGAGCACCATCTTGCGGAGTGCGGGTCCTGCGCTCGCTATGATCGGGTGATCCGAGGCGGCGTCGCGGCGGCGAAGGAGCTCGCGGAGATCGAGCCTTCCGCCGACTTCCTCGTGCGCCTGCAGCACCGGATCCTTCACGTCGAAGAGGAGCGGCGCGGCGGTGGGCGGCTCAGCTCCGGGGTTCCACCGGCGATCGCCATGGCGCTCGCGGCTTCCATCGCGGTAGCGGCGTGGCTCCCGACGGCTAGCCGGGAGGCAGCGCCGGATCTTCTTCCACCGGTGAGTGCACTGGAGCCCGGGGCCGCTGCCGGAATGGATTTGTTCGGTGCGCGGCCTCCCCTCTCCGGCTCTTCGTCGCTGCGCGACGTGTGGGCTCCCATGGAGGCGGAGACGGCTTCGCTCCTCTTTCAGCACTCACCGCTGGGGCAGAGCGTGCGCGAGGCCGTCGAGGTCCGCTACACGCGCGCGCCGTAGGCCTTTCGGCTCGTTCGGCGGCGTGCCCAAGATCTCGGCTGAGCGCCTGCTGGCGGCGCTCGGGACGCCCACGGGCGGCGTCTTTTTTTTATCGGGTGACGAGCCGTTTCTTCGCGAGGAGATGCTCGCTCGCATCGTGGACGCGCATCTCGACCCCGCCACGCGCGACTTCAACTTCGACAGCGTCCGCGGCGGGGAGGTCTCCGCCGAGCAGCTCGCCTCTCTGCTCGCCACTCCGCCGATGATGGCCGAGTGGCGCATCGTCGTGGTCCGGGATGCGCAGGGTCTTTCCGCGCGTGCCAGGGAAGCGGTGGAGCAGGCCGCGGGAGAGCCGGTTCCTGGTCTCGCCCTCATCGTCTCCGCCTCCATTCCCTCCGGCTCCAAGGCTCGCTTCTATACGTTGCTGGAGAAGCACGCCACCTCCGTGGATTTCGCTCCTCTGGATCCGATGGAGGCGCCAGGCTGGCTGGTGGAGCGCGCCCGCGCGTTTCACGGCCGGGCGCTCCCCATCGACGCCGCACGAGCCCTGACGGCCGCTGCGGGCACCGATCTCGGGACGCTGGTCGCAGAGCTCGCGAAGGTGGTCGAGTATGCGGGCGAGCGGGCCGAGCTTTCGCTCGACGATGCGCGGGCGGTCGGCGTGCACATCGCACGCGTGGATCGCTGGGCCTGGTTCGACGCGGTTGCGGAGCGGCGCTTTGCCGATGCACTGGCGGATCTGCCGGTGCTCCTGGACTCGGGGGAGAACGGGGTGGGGCTGGTGATCGGGCTGGGTGCCCAGCTACTCCGTGTGGGGCTCGTGTGTGCCGGCGGCTCGGCGGCGCTCGAGGCGGAACTGAAGCCGTTCCAGCGGTGGATGGCGCATCGCGTGGCGGCGCACGCACGACGCTGGACCCTTCCGCAGGTCGAAGCGGCGCTGGCCGAGCTGCTGCGCACCGATCGCCTGCTCAAATCGGCGTCGCTCTCCGATGCGCAGGCACTCTCGGAGCTTCTTCTCCGGCTCCGCTCCCCCGACGCGGCGGGGCTGCGCGCCGCGTGATCTCCGCCGCGTCCGACACCCCCCTGATCCAGCAGTGGCGCGAAGTCAAGTCGCGCCATCCCGACGCTATCGTCTTCTTCCGCGTCGGCGACTTCTACGAGATGTTCAACGAGGACGCGGAGGAGGGCGCGCGTCTCCTCGGTCTGACGCTCACCTCCCGCAACAATGGCAGCTCGCGAGCACCCCTCGCCGGGGTGCCGGCGCACGCGGTCTCCACCTATCTGCAGCGGCTCGTGGCGCTGGGACGGCGGGTCGCCGTCTGCGAGCAGGTGGAGGATCCCGCGATGGCGAAAGGGCTGGTCCGGCGCGAGGTGACGGAGATGGTGACGCCGGGTGTGCTCCTGAACGGTGAGCTTCTGGACGGCCGCCGCAACAACCATCTCGTCGTCGTCGCGGGCGGCCCGGCCGGCGACGCCCCGCTCGGGCTCGCCTGCGCCGACCTGTCGACCGGCGAGCTCCGCCTGCGCGCGGTGCCGCCCGCCGCGCTCGACGCGGCGTTGGAAGCGGCGGAGGCGTCCGAGGTGCTCCTGGCAGGGGAGTGGGAAGGGTGTGTTCCGCCCGGGGCCGCCTCCGCGACGCAGACCTTCCGTCCTTCTTGGTTCTTCGATCCCGTGGGAGGCCGCGAGGCGCTCTGCCGACGACTGGGCGTGGGAACCCTGGATGGGTTCGGAATCGAACCCCGGGACGCCCCTCTGGTCGCCGCCTGGGGCGCCCTGTCGGCATATCTGGCCGAGGTTCAGCCGGGCGGGTGTGACCACATCCGTGCGCCCCGCATCGAGCGGGGTGTGGAGGGGATGCCGCTGGATGCGATGACGCGCCGCAATCTGGAGCTGGTGGAGCCGCTGCGCGGGGACGAGCGGAGCGGGACGCTGCTCACGCTGCTGGACGAGGCGGCCACGCCCATGGGCAGCCGTCTGCTTCGCCGCTGGCTCCTCGGGCCGCTGCTCTGCCGACGCTCCATCGATGCCCGTCTCGACGCAGTCGCGGAGATCGTCGCCGACGCGGAGCTGCGAGCGGAGCTGAGGGCGTGCCTCGGCGAAATTCGCGACCTGGAGCGCCTCGGCGTGCGTGCCGCCGCGGGGAGGTCCACTCCGCGGGAGCTGCTCGCCCTCGGAAACTCGCTGCGCCGCGGGCCCGAGCTGCGGGCGATGCTCCTGGACGTCGTAGCGCCCCTGCTGCAGGAGCATCGCGAGGGACTGGACCCCCTGGAGGCGCTGGCCCGGCGGCTGGAATGTGGGCTGGAACGGGATCTTCCCGCCGCACTCGCGGACGGCGGAGTGATCCGGGTGGGATTTCATCCCGAACTGGACGAGCTGCGTGCCGCCCGCGACGGTGCGGTGGAGTGGATCGCGGGGCTGCAGGCACGCGAGCGGGAGCGGACCGGCATCGCCTCGCTCAAGGTCGGCTTCAACCGGGTGTTCGGGTACTACCTGGAGGTGACTCGAACGCACCTTCAAAAGGTTCCCGACGACTACCACCGCAAGCAGACGCTCGCCAACGCTGAGCGCTTCTTCACCCCCGAGCTGAAGGAGTGGGAGGCACGGGTTCTGGGAGCGGAAGAGCGCATCGGTGCTCTGGAGCAGGCGCTCTTCGCTGAGCTACGGGCCGAGGTGGGGCGGGAGGTGGGGCGTGTACAGGCGCTGGCGGATCACGTCGCCCGCCTCGACGTCCTGGCCACCTTTGCCGAGGTGAGCGTCCGCCGGGAGTACGTCCGGCCCCATTTCCACGACGGCTACGAACTCCGGCTGGCCGGCGCGCGGCACGCCGTGGTGGAGAGCTTGATGCCGCGGGACGCGTTCATCCCCAACGACGTGGTGCTGGACGGAAGCGGCCGCGTCATGATCCTGACCGGTCCCAACATGGCCGGCAAGTCCACCGTGTTGCGGCAGGTGGGCTTGATCGTCCTACTCGCTCAAATCGGCTGCTTCGTTCCCGCGCGCGAAGCGCACCTTCCCGTTGTGGACCGCGTCTTTACCCGCGTCGGTGCCTCGGACCACCTCGCACGGGGACAGTCTACCTTCATGGTGGAGATGCACGAGACCGCCGCCATCCTGCACGGCGCGACGGATCGCTCGCTGGTGCTGCTCGACGAGATCGGCCGGGGAACGTCCACGTGGGACGGGCTCAGCGTCGCCACGGCGGTGACGGAGCACCTGAGGGACGTCGTCGGCGCGAAGACGATGTTCGCGACCCACTACCACGAGCTGACGGAGCTCGCCGCCGGCGCCAACGGCGTCGTGAACTTCAGCGTCGCCGTGCGCGAATCCGGAGAGGAGATCGTGTTTCTGCGGCGCCTCGTTCCCGGAGGCGCCGACCGGTCCTACGGCGTCGAGGCAGCGCGGCTGGCGGGGATGCCGGCTCCGGTGGTGGCTCGGGCCCGTGCGCTGCTGCGCCAGAGAGAGGCCGAGAGCCCGGCGGCGGGATGTCGCCCCGCCGCGGTCCAGATCGGGATGTTCCCCCCGGACCCGCATCCGGTGGTTGCGCGGCTCCGCTCCATGGATCCGAACCAATTCACACCGCTTCAGGCGCTGCAACTTCTCGCGGAGCTTCGGGACGCACTCGACTTGGAAGGGGGGTAGATGGCCGGCTCTCGCTTCCCCGCTCGCCTGCGTGCGCTGCTGTGGATATCTTTGCTCTTGGGGCTCGGGTGCCGGGCCAAGCCCGAGCCGGAGCTTCCGCCCCGGCAGCTCTCCCTTTCCGCCTTTCACTATCCCGAAGATTTATGGGACGCCGGAGTGGAAGGGAAGACGATGCTACGGCTGTACGTCGCGCCCGGCGGAAGCGTGGACTCGGTCCGCGTCCAGGAGACCAGCGGGCACGCCGCCTTTGACACCGCCGCGGTGCGCGGCTCGGCCGCCCTCCGTTTCGCGCCGGCGCAACGGGGCGATCGCCTGATTGGCGCCTGGGTGGATCTGCCCGTCCGCTTCGAGATGGGCGCCCCTGCTCCCGCCGCTCCTCCTCCCTCTTCTCGCGAGCCTTGATGTTCCGTCACCAGAAACCGTACGACAACGTCCTCGACACCGTGGGGTGGACCCCGCTGATCCGCCTGAACCGGGTGGCAGCGGGGATCCGGACCCCGGTGTGGGGTAAGGCCGAGTTCATGAACCCGGGTGGCTCCGTCAAGGACCGCATCGGGCCCGCCATCATCGAAGCGGCGGAGCGAGACGGAAGCCTGCGCCCCGGCGGCACCATCGTGGAGGGGACGAGCGGAAACACTGGCGTGGGGCTGGCGCTCGCCGCCGGCATCAAAGGGTACCGGTGCATCTTCACCATCCCCGACAAGATGAGTCAGGAGAAGGTCCGACTCCTCAAGGCGTTCGGGGCCGAGGTGATCGTGACCCCGACCGCCGTCGCGCCCGACCACCCGGACAACTACGTGATGATGGCGAAGCGGATCGCTCGCGAGACGCCGAACGCCGTTCTCGCGAACCAGTTCTACAACCAGGCGAACCCCGAAGCCCACTACCGCACCACGGGACCCGAGGTCTGGGAGCAGACCGGGGGAAGGGTGACGCACTTCGTCAGCGCTGCCGGAACCGGCGGTACCATCACCGGTGTCGGCCGCTTTCTCAAGGAGAGAAACCCCGCGGTCCGCATCATAGGTGGTGATCCGGTGGGCTCCATCATCCGCGGATACGCCGAGACCGGGATGGTGGGCGAAAGCGCTCCCTACAAGATCGAGGGGATCGGCCAGGACAAGATCCCCGGGACGCTGGACATGAGTGTCGTGGACGAGTGGCGCTCGGTGGATGACCGCAAAGCCTTTGGACTGGCCCGTCGACTCACCCGCGAGGAGGGTCTTTTCGTGGGAGGGTCTTCGGGGCTGATCGCCCAGGTGGCGCTGGAGGTCGCCCGCGAGGTGGACGACCCGGAGGCGTGCATCGTTTTCCTCCTCTGCGACACCGGCGAGCGATACCTGTCGAAACTCTACAGCGACGAGTGGATGCGCGAGAACCGTCTAATCGACACCGGGCGGACGACCGCCGCCGACCTGATGGCGATCAAGGGAGATCACGCCCCGCGCCACCTGATCGCCGTAGCTCCGCAAACCGCGGTGCGGCAGGCACTCGCCCACGTGACCCAGCACAACATCTCCCAGCTTCCCGTGGTCCACGACGGCGAGTGCGTCGGAGCGGTGTCCGAGGCGACGCTGATGGCGCGGGTCCTGGAAGACACCACCGTCTTGGACCGGCCGGTGGAGGAGCTTATGGACGCGCCGCTCCCAGTGGTGGAGCCGGGGGAGGATGTCGGAGCCGTGACGCGGCTGCTCAACCGCGACAACCCCGCGGTCCTGGTGCGGCACAACGGAGATCTGGTGGGGATCGTGACGCGGTTCGACGTGGTACAGCTCCTCACCGCGGCGGGTTGAGGTGCCGCCGGGACCTTGTTTGTTCCGGCGGCACCTCCATGTTCAGACCACCTTCGGGGCACCGTTTGGAGCGGCTGTTCGGCTGGCGTAGGGGACTGCAGCGTGTTACCAGTATGTTGCACAACCGTCTTCCGATGCTTGGAAGCAGCCGCTATACTTCTGTTCGGCCGCTCGAAACCCGAGCGGCCGGACTCTCCATCCCACACCCACCTTCCGAGGAGACGTGATGAAACTTCTGTTGTCCGCGAGAACACTGCTGTGTACGGTGCTGCTCGGCCTGCTGGGCGCGGGCGCGGCGGGTGCACAGGGCGTCACTACCTCCGCGATCAGCGGCGTGGTGACGGATCAGCAGGGACAGCCGGTGTCGGGAGCGCAGATCGTCGCCACCAACACCTCGACGGGGACGGAGTACCGCGTAGCAACCCGGGGCAACGGCCGCTATCTGCTGCCGGGTATGCAGCCGGGCGGCCCATACCGCATCGCGGTGACCGGTCTCGGCTACGGAGCGCAGACCCGCACGGGCATCAACCTCGCGCTGAGCCAGACGGCGGATTTCAACTTCACGCTCGCACCTGAGGCCATCGCCCTGGAGGCACTGACCGTGACAGCGGAGGCTCGTGACGCAGTGATCTCACGTGGGCGCACGGGCCCCACAACGGTTGTAAGTGATAGTGCGGTAGCTCGCCTCCCCACAATCACGCGGGACTTCACGGATTTTACCCGGCTTACGCCGCAGATCTCTACCGGTGTTGCGGGTACCAGCGCCGGAGGGCGTAACAACCGCTTCAACTCGATTCAGATCGACGGCGCCGTCAACAACGACCTGTTCGGCCTCGCAGCAAGTGGCACTCCCGGGGGGCAGGCCGGGGCTCGGCCGATCACACTCGAGGCGATCCAGGAGTTTCAGGTGGTAATCGCACCGTTCGACGTTCGGCAGGGCGGTTTCACCGGAGCTGGGATCAACGCCATCACCAAGTCAGGGACAAACGACTTCCGTGGCACCTTGTCGTACTTCGGACGGAATCAGGATTTTGTGGGGAAGTACAACCTGCCGAGCGGAGATGTTTCCGCCCCCGTCGACCGGTTCGAGCAAAGCGACCTCGCTTTCTCGCTGGGAGGTCCGGTGCTTCAGGACCGGCTGTTCTTCTTTGTGGCCGGTGAGCGTAGCCGCCGCACGGCCCCGATCAACGCCGTTGCGGGAACCGCGACTGCAGACATCAGCGTTCAGGAAGCTCAACAGGTAGCAGATTTCGTCCAGAACCGTTATGGGTACGATCCCGGCACGATCGGAGCGCTGAATCTAGATCAGGGGAGCGAGAACTTCGTCGGGCGTCTGGACTTCAACCTCAACGACCGAAACCGTCTCACGTTGCGGCACAACTACGTGGACGCGTCGGATGATAATCTCGGCCGAGGCCGTAGCAGCTACGCGCTCGGCAACGCCGGCTACGTCTTCAACAGCACGACCAACGCGACGGTAGGTCAGCTGAACAGCAGCTTCGGCAACGGTATCTTCAACGAATTTCGTCTCGGCTACACGAGGATCGAGGACAACCGTGGGGTTACCGCAGCGTTCCCGCGAATCACAGTAGAGGGGCCGAACGGCAGCGTCATCGCAGGCCCCGACAACTTCTCCGGGCGCAACGCTCTGGACCAGAAGCCGATCGTGGAGCTTACCAACGATGTGACGCTCCCGTATGGCCGCCACACCTTCGTGCTCGGGACAAGCAACGAGTTTTTCCGCTTCAGCAACCTGTTCGTCCGGAATCCGTTCGGGACCTACACGTTTGCGGGCTTCGACGAGTTGGAGCGTGGCACTCCTCGCCGCTTCGAGAACAGCTATCTCGTTGAGGGTGGCCGTGAGCGTGCCGAGTTCCCCGTTCGTCGCTACGCGGTTTACCTGCAGGATCAGTGGGACGTCTCCGACAACCTTAGGCTGACCGGTGGCGTCCGCTACGACGTCACCACACTTCCCGAAAATCCGGGCTACAACCCGACTGTCGAGGCGGCGATCGGCCGGCGTACGGACCGAGTTCCCAGCGGGAACGGGCTCCTCAACCCGCGGATCGGCTTCAACTGGGACGTTTTCGGGACCCAGGCCACTCAAGTCCGTGGCGGTATCGGCCTCTTCAGCGGTCGCACTCCGTACGTGTGGATTTCCAACGCATATGGGAACACCGGACTCGATTACGTTCGTTTCACCTGTAGCAACGCGGCCACGTCGCCCGCGTTTGTTGCGGACCCGCTGAATCAGCCGCGCAACTGCGCGGGCACTGCTCCGACTGCGCCCGCTCCGAACGAGATCAACACGGTTGATCCTGACTTCAAGCAGCCGCAGGTCTTCCGTGCTTCGCTCGGCTTCGACAACCGGCTTCCGTTCGGATTCACCGGTACCCTTGAAGGATTGTATACGAAGACCCGGTATGATGTGCTCTACCAGAACCTGCTCGTGCAGGGGCCGGTTCCTGGTACGCGGGAGGATCGCCCGCAGTATGATCGTCTCAGCATTTCCGGCATCGGAGACGTGATCGACGTGACCAACACGGATCGGGGTTACACCTACAACATGACCGCCCAGATCCAGCGTCCGTTCCGGGAACGGTACGAGATGTCCGCGGCGTACACCTACTCGCAGGCACGCGATGTTCAGGCGCTGGGCTCGAGCCAAGCAATATCAAACTGGCGTTTCAATCCGACGCGGACCGATCCGAACAACCCGGAACTCGCCCGCTCACGCTTCGAGATCCCGCACCGCTTCCTGTTTGCTGGGACGTATCAGGCGATGCTGCTCCGCCGGGCGCCGACGGACCTTTCGGTCATCGTCGTCAGCGAGTCCGGACGCCCATACTCGTATACCTACGCCAGCGACATCAACGGAGACGGCTCGTTCGGCAACGATCTGCTCCGCGTCCCGGCAAATCTTGGTGACATCAGTTTCGAGCCCTTCCGGGCTCCGGGCACCCGTGGACCCAATGATCGCGGCCAGCCAATCACACCGGAGCAGTCGCAGCAGAACTTGGATACCTTCATCGAAGGTGTTGACTGCCTTCGTGAGGCACGTGGACAGGTCCTTGAAGCCAACTCCTGCCGCGAGCCTTGGCAGAACCGCCTGGACGTTCGGCTAGCTCAGACGATCCCGACCATCGGCCGTCAGGGAGCACAGGTTACCCTCGACATCCTCAACTTCGCGAATCTCCTGAATCGGGAGTGGGGGACGAGCCAGTTCGTCGGCAATCAGAACCTGGCACTGCTCCGCACGGCATCGAGCACTCCCGATGCGAACGGTCGCTTCACTTACCAGGCCCTTGGTGAGCGGAGCACCCCGTTCAGCATCAGCAATCTGGGCTCGCGTTACCAGCTGCAACTGGGGCTTCGGTACACCTTCTAGGCTTCACCGCCGGAAGAAAAAGCGGGGC
>JALZKG010000163.1 GCA_030859365.1 Gemmatimonadota bacterium | reverse complement strand
GCCCATGCCGAATCCCGCGGCACGTCGCTGGACGCCGCCTCCGCCCCCGACGAGGCCGCCGTCTTCGCGGCGCTCGGTCTTCCGCCCATCCCCGCGGAGCTGCGGGAGGGTGACGGCGAAGTCGAAGCCGCCGCGACGGGGCGGCTCCCGGAGCTGGTGAGCGTCGCGGCGCTACGCGGCACCTTTCACTGCCACACCGTCTACTCCGACGGCACCGCCACGGTGGCTGATATGGCGGAAGGGGCGCGCTCGCGGGGTTGGGGCTACCTCGGGCTCGCCGATCATTCACGCGCGGCGGCGTACGCGGGCGGGCTCTCCCGGGACGCGGTGCGGAAGCAGCACCGGGAGATCGACGCCTGGAACGCGCACGGAGGCGCGGCCGGTTTCCGGATCTACAAAGGGATCGAGTCGGACATCCTCCCCGATGGGAACTTGGACTACGACGACGCACTGCTCGCGGAGTTCGATTACGTGGTCGGCTCGGTGCACTCCGGGTTCGGGATCGGCGTGGCCGCGATGACCGAGCGGTTGATACGCGCCGTACGGAACCCGTACCTTACGATGCTCGGCCACCCCACGGGACGGCTGCTCCTTGTCCGTGACGCGTACCCTGTCGACGTACGCGCCGTCATCGACGCCGCCGCCGAGGCGGGCGTGGCAATCGAGTTGAACGCGGATCCGCACCGCCTGGACCTCGACTGGCGGCACCTGCGCTACGCGACGGCTCGAGGCGTCCCCATCGCCATCAACCCGGACGCCCACTCCGTCGCCGGGCTGGAGAGCGTGCGCTGGGGCGTGGAGGTCGGCCGCAAGGGTTGGCTCGCCGCGCCGCAGGTGCTGAACACGTGGACCCTCGACGAGGTGGAACGCTGGTTTGCCCAGAGAAAGTCGCGCCACCCGGCGTGAGCGGCTCGCAGAGATCCTGCGACGCCTCGCCGAGCTGTACCCGGAGAGCCGCTGCTCGCTCGACTACCGGAGCCCGTTCCAGCTCCTGGTGGCGACGGTCCTCTCTGCCCAGTGCACCGACGCCGCGGTGAACCGCGCCACCCCCGCGCTCTTCGCGCGCTACCCGGACCCGGCAGCGCTCGCGGCTGCGCCGGTCGAGGAGGTAGCGAACACGATCCGCTCGGTTAACTTCTACCGCACCAAGGCGCGCTCGCTGGTGGGGCTCGCCGGGGCGCTGCTCGAGCGGCACGGCGGCGAGGTGCCCCGGGAGATGGAGGCGCTCGTCGCCCTTCCCGGCGTCGGCCGCAAGACCGCCAACGTGGTCCGCGGCGTCGCCTGGGGCCTGTCGGACGGTGTCGTGGTCGACACCCACGTGAAGCGGATCGCGGCGCTGCTCGGCCTCACCCGGGAAGCGGACCCGGAGCGCGTCGAGGGAGACCTGCTCCTCCTCCTTGCCCCGGAGGCGCGGGTCGTCTTCACCCATCGCATCATCGACCACGGGCGCGCGGTGTGCGTCGCCCGCCGTCCTCGTTGCGCCGAGTGCACCCTCGCCGAGCTTTGCCCCGCGGCCAGAGCGGCCGCCTGAACCCGTGTTTCGGAGCCATGACCCGTTTCCGCATCGTCGATCTGCTGGCCGGCCACCTGCACCCGGGCACCCCCGTCTGCATTCAGGGGTGGGTCCGCACCCGCCGCGACTCCAAGGCGGGCATCTCCTTCGTCGCCGTCCACGACGGCTCCTGCTTCCCGCCCGTACAGGTCGTCGCCGGTGGGGATCTGCCCAACTACGCGAGCGAGGTGCAGCGACTCACGTCGGGGTGCGCCGTCACCGTGACCGGCGATCTGGTGGCGACCCCCGGCCGGCCGCAGCCGGTCGAGATCCGCGCGACCGGGGTCGAGGTCGTCGGCTGGGTGGACGATCCGGAAACGTACCCCATCCAGCCCAAGGCGCACTCGTTCGAGTTTCTCCGCGATGTGGCGCACCTGCGGCCGCGCACCAACACCTTCGGCGCGGTCGCGCGCGTCCGCCATACGCTGGCCATGGCCGCTCACCGCTTCTTTCACGAGCGGGGCTTCTTCTGGATCCATACCCCCATCATCACCGCCAGCGACGCCGAAGGGGCGGGTGAGATGTTCCGCGTTTCGACGCTCGACCTGGCGAACCTTTCCCGCACACCGGGCGGGGAGGTGGACTGGAGCCACGACTTTTTCGGCCGCCAGGCGAGCCTCACCGTGTCGGGGCAACTGAACGTCGAGGCGTACTGCCTCGCTCTCTCGGACGTGTACACCTTCGGCCCCACCTTTCGCGCGGAAAACTCCAACACCTCCCGCCATCTGGCGGAGTTCTGGATGATCGAGCCGGAGATCGCCTTCGCGGACCTGGCCGCCAACGCCGACCTCGCGGAAGCCTTTCTCAAGTACCTGTTCACCGCGCTGCTCGCCGAGCGGACGGACGACATGGCGTTTTTCGACGAACGGATCAGCAAGGGGGTGACGGAGCGCCTGGCGCGCTTCGTGGACGCCTCCTTCGAGCGGATGGAGTACGGCGACGCCATCCGCGCGCTGGAGGGAGCGAAGCGGAAGTGGGAGTTTCCGGTGGCGTGGGGGATCGACCTGCAGTCGGAGCACGAGCGCTGGCTCGTCGAGGAGCACGTCGGCCGCCCGGTGGTGGTGATGAACTATCCCAAGGAGATCAAGGCGTTCTACATGCGCCTCAACGACGACGACCGCACCGTGGCGGCGATGGACGTGCTGGCGCCGGGGATCGGGGAGATCATCGGCGGCTCACAGCGCGAAGAGCGGTTGGAGGTGCTGGATGCACGGATGGAGGCGCAGGGGTTGGACCGTGAGGCGTACGGCTGGTACCGCGACCTGCGCCGCTACGGCACCGTGCCGCACGCGGGTTTCGGCCTCGGCTTCGAGCGCACCGTCCAGTACGCCACCGGGATGGCGAACATCCGCGACGTGATCCCCT
>JALZKG010000113.1 GCA_030859365.1 Gemmatimonadota bacterium | reverse complement strand
GGCGCCCGACCTGCCCGGCTTCGGACGCACCGAGGGGCCGGCGGAGGGGCTGACCATCGACGCGCAGGCGGAGGCGCTGGTGGCGTGGGGCGAGGTGATGGGGATTGGCGCCGCGGTGTACGTCGGCCATTCGATCGGCTGTCAGTCGGTGCTGGAGCTGGCGGCGCGACGGCCGGACCGGGTGCGAGGGCTGGTTCTCGCCGGCCCCACGGGCGCCCCGGGCTCCGCCCGCCAGGCGTGGGGATTGTTCCGCGATGCCTGGCGGGAGCCCGCGGAGCTTTTTCCGCTCGTCGCCCAGGCGTATCTGCGCGCCGGCCCGCAGCGCTTCTGGAAGACCTGGCGGGCGTCGGCGCGGCACGACCCGGTGGCCCTGCTCGCCCGGGTACGTGCGCCGGGACTGGTGGTGGTGGGGCGGAACGATCCGGTGGTGATCCCGGAGTTCGCCGAGCTTCTCGCCGAGGGGCTCGGCGGACGGGTGGAGTGGATCCCCGGCGCCGCCCACGCCGTGATCTTCGATCAGCCGGACGCGTTCAACCGGCTGACCGTGGACTTTGCGCGGAGCCTTCCGCCTCCAGCCGCTCCATGATCGCCCAGGCGAGCAAGGGCACCATCAGCTCGTGGTGCCCGGTAATCTGAAAGCCGCGCCCTCCTCCCGAGCGGGTGGGGCGCTCGACCACGTTGACGCGGGGACGGTAGTGCCGCTGCATGTCGAGGTCGCAGGCGGCAAAGGCTCGGGGGCGGCCGTCATGGAGGTTCCGCGCGACGGTCAGCGCCTTCAGAAACACCTCGGGCATGATCACCGCCGAGCCCACGTTGATCACCACCCCTCCCTCGTGCAGCGCGGGGAGCGCCCCGGCCAGCCGGCGGAAGTCGCGGTGCCCGGTGTCCCCGATCGCGGCGCCGTCCGCGGCCGGATGCTGGTGGATGATCTCGGCCCCGATGGCCGGGTGGATGGTGTACGGGATGCCGAGGCGGTGCGCCTGCAGCAGCAGGCTGAGCTGGGGGTGGGCCAGGTCGGCTCGGGCGTCCAGGTCGCGCGCGAGCGCCTCCCCCATCCCCCATCCCGCCTCCATCCCCCGCCGAAACGCCGCGTTCATGTCGCGCCCGGTCTCCTCCGCCATCCCGAAGCTGCCGTCGGCGAGCCCCGCCTCCACGTCCTCGCTGGTCCCCCCCCAGCGGGCCATCTCGTAGTCGTGGATCGCGGCGGAGCCATTGGACGCCAGATGGGAGACCACCCCCCGCCGCATCAGGTCGACGAAGAGCGGCGCCAGCCCGGTCTTGACGACGTGGCCGCCCAGCATCCACACCGTGGCGCGCCGCTTCGCGCGCGCTTGGACCACGGCGTCCACAACCTCCAGAAACGAGCGCGCCTGCAGGATGCGGGGAAGGGAGCCGAGAAAAGCGGCGAAGCTTCGTTCCGCCGCCGCCGCGGGAGGGGCGGCGGCGAACTGCTCCGCCTCCACCCGGTTCGGCCGCGATCCGACGGGAACGGTGCGGACGCGCGCGAGGTCGGCAGAGGGCGGAGCCTCGCCGTCGCTCATGGGCGCGCGGCGCCCCGGACGGTCGTGCCCGGGCGGTACTCCTGCAGGTGAAGGGAGAGCGAGCCCACTACCGGCACCCGGCTGCGGATCTGCACCGGGATCCGCCGCTCGTCGTCGCTGAAGAAGACCTCGGCCTGGCCGCCCTCGCCGAACAGCCCACGGGTGCGGATGATGGGGCGCACCACGATGGTGTTGAAGGTGCCCGCGGGGACGGTGATCCGCTCGCGCCGCAGCACCTGGATGACAACCGGGTTGCCTTCCTCCTTGAAGTAGCGGTTCAGCGTGTAGCTCTCCCCCACCCGCAGCGGCAGCGTCCGCGTGAAGTACAGAAACGAAACGTCGTCCAGAGGCTCGCTGGTGGGCAGGGTGCCCGTTTCTCCGTTTTCGCGCACGAAGACCCGGCGCTCCGGGAAGAAGTCGTAGCGGCGCTTGCGCCTGAAGCGGATCTCCTTCTGGTCCTGGTCGAAGCGCCGCGAGAAGAGCCCCGCGACGTCGATCCACGAGTCGAAGCGGTCGTCGACACGGGCGAGCGGGATCCCTCCAGCGATCACCATCCGGGTGTGAAAGGTGTCGAAGCCGTCTACCTTCTCAACCCCGAGCACCTGCATCGAGCCCCGCCCCACCGACACGCCCCCGAGCCGGACCTGGAAGAGCGCCTGCTCGCCCGGGCCGAAGGGGAGTGCGGCTGGCGCGGGCGAGCTCTGCGCCTCGGCCTGGGCCGCAGCCGGTGCGACGCCGAAGGCGAGCAGGATCGCGACGACGCAGCGGAGCAGGAAGCGCAGGCTCAACGGGAGGTCTCCCCCGCAACGGGAGCGTCCCGCCGCACGGAGCGTCCGAGATCCCACAGCTCGCGCGCGGTGTTCCAGCCGTCGAAGCGGGTGGGGCGCGCGCGCCGCTCCGGGTGCGTGGGAACCTCCGCATCGTCGGCGCGGCGGGCGTGCGGCGCCACGGCGAGGAGCATCTCCACGTTCGCGGCCCAGCCGCTGCGGGCCAGGAGCGCCCTGTCCTCCGGTCCGGCGAGCGAGCGCTTCAGCGTCGCGATCCGGTAGGCGCGAAAGCCGGAAAGCGCGTCGCCGGCCTGTTCGGGAACGCGCCCGCGGGGCACCAGCCAGCCGAGCCCGCGCCGCGACCAGCGCACCGCTCGCGGCACCTCCGCGTCCGGAACCGGCGTCCCGGTCACGACGTCCGCCCCACCTTCGACGCGCTTCGCCAGCGCCGGGATCCCCTCGGGCCCTTCGCTGAAGTCCGCCTGCAGCGTGACCACCATGTCGCGCTGGGGGTGAGTGGAGCGGCGGACCGCCTCGCGCAGCAGCCGTTCCAGGGAAGGCGCGTACCCCCGTCTGTCCGGGTTGCGGAGCACGGAGAGCGGGAGCACGCGCGTATACGGGGCGAGCACCTCCGAGGTGGCGTCCGAGGAGCCGTCGTCCAGCACGAGAAGCTCGTAGTCACGTCCGAAGTCGTTCATCACCCGGCGGATCTTCCAGAGAAGAACGCCCACGGTGTCCGCTTCGTCGAACGCGGGGATGCAGATGTAGATCAAGCTTCGCCTCCTGAGTTCGGACCCGCGCCTCCCGCGTCTGCCGGTCTTCTACCGGGCGCGGAGTGCGGGAGTTCCGACGGAGGATTGCTCTTCCACCGCCGATGGAACCAGAAGTACTGCTCGGGGGCGAGGCGGATGGCGGCTTCCAGGCGCGCCGCGATTGCCGCGGTCACCCGCTGAACGTCGGCCTCGAGGTCTCCGGTGCGCTCGACCGGTATTCGCTCCCCCGACACCTCGTACCGGACCCCCGGCCCCGGCAGGCGACGGGCGGTGCAGGCAAAGACCGGCGCCCCCAGCTTGAGGGCGAACAGCGCCGGGCCCCGGTGGGTGGAGGCGGGACGGCCGAAGAACGGGACCCACACCCCGGCGCGGCGCGCGTCCTGGTCACCGACGATACCGACCACCCCGTTGCGGCGCAGAGCGCGTGGCACCCGGGAGGGCGCCTCGCGCTGGGAGATGGTCTCCACCCCTAGGCGGCGGCGCAGAGCGTCCAGCCGTGCGTCCACCAGCCGGTTTCCCTGCCGCCGCACGATGGCGGCGATGGGGATTCCGCGGGCCGCCACGGCCGCGGCGGCGATCTCCCAGTTGCCGAAGTGGCCGGTCACCAGGAGCACCCCCTTCCCCTCCGCCAGCGCCTCTTCCAGCTCCCCCCACCCGCGGGTGTCGGTCCGTTCGACGATCGCCTCTGGCTCCAGGCGGGAGAGACGGAGAATGGCGGCGGATTCGCGGCCGAGGTGGGCGTACGCGTCCTTCGCGGTGCGCCGGATCCATGCGTCCTCGGCCTCGGGAAAGGCAGTCCGCAGATTGGCTTCCACCACCGCGCCGCGGATCCCGAACGAGGAGTGCACCGCACGGCCGATCCCGGCGCCGAGCCGGTGCGCGAGCCCTTCCGGGAGCAGCGACACCGTATGCTCGAGGGCGCGCGCCAGCGCGTACTCCGCGCGGTGCGCCGGCGTCGGGACGGGGGTCCGGGCGCTCACGCGTCCGCCTCCGCTCCCGGTGCGTTGCTCCCGATGAAGCCACGTGTCCCGGTGACCCGCACTCTCATCTTCCCTTCTCCTTCATCGTACTGGCGGCCGCGGGTGGAAAGCGCTCGACCGCAAGGCCGACGCGCTCGAGCACGTCCGTCACTGTGATCTGTTCCATCCGCCCGTGCTTGGGCGTGAAGTTGGACGGGTCCGACGCCTCGCCCGGCTCGGTGTAGCGGTCCACCCAGAGATCTTCATAGGCGCGGTACGGCCCCACCCGCCAAGGGTTGGTGTGTCCGTAGAGGCCGATCACCGGGATCCCCAGTGCCCGCGCGATGTGCACGGGTCCGGTGTCCGGCGCGATCACTAGGGCGCTCGCGCCCAGGAGCCAGAGGAGTCGCCGCACGCCGTTCCCGAGCGCCCAGACGGGCTCCGTCCTGGCGCACTCCACGATCTCCCGGGCGATGCGCGTCTCTCGCTCCCCGGGCCCGCCCGCCAGCACTACCCGGAAGCCGAAGTCTCGCTCCAGCGCGTCCGCCACCGCCGCGAACCGCTCCGGGAGCCAGTCCTTTTTCGCGTTGGCCGAGGCGGGGACCAGCGCCACCACCGGCCGGCCGGCCAGCGGCGCGAAGAACTCCGCCTGCTCCCGGCGCTCCTCGCCGGTGAGCGAAAATCCCCACTCCGGCCGCTCCGGGCGGGGCACGCCGACCCGGTCCAGGAACTCCAGGAACATGTCCAGCGTGTGGGCGCGCGGTCGCGGCTCCAGGTGGTGGTTCGCGGCGAGCCACACCCCCTCGAACGAGCGCCGCCGGTCGAAGCCGACCCGGTGCGGCGCCCGGGAAAGCAGCGTGGGCCAGACGCTCTTGACGTAGACGTTCAGGTTGAGCGTCAGGTCGAACCGCTTTCCCGCCAGCTTGCGGCGCAGGTCGAGCACCCCCGCAATCCCGCGCGACTTCTCGTACACCACCACCTCGTCCACGGCGGGGTGATGGCGGAGGATCCCGGCCGGCATCGGCTCCGCGACCCAGGTGACGCGGCTCGTCGGGGATCGGGCGCGAATCGCGTTCACCACGGGGAGCCCGTTCACCACGTCACCGAGACCGGTCAGCAGGACGATGCAGATCCGGTGCGGCACGTCGCGCCGGATCTCAATCACGGAGCGCGCGGTACGCTTCCAGGGTCGCTCGGGCGACCCGGTCCCACTCCAGCGCCTCGAGCGCGGGGCGGGCGGGGCGGGCGGGATCCGCCGCCCACTCCAGTCCATCCCGGAGCAGCTCCGGCGCCAGCTCCCCCGGATAGGTGCGGACCCATTCGGCACCGACCTGGCGGGCGAGGTCGGCCATCGAGCCCCTGTCGGGGACCAGCACCGGGCGGTCGAACGAGAGGGCGAGCACCGCACTGGCGGAGTTGAGGATCTCCCGGAAGGGGAGGATCACGAGGTCGGCCGCTCGCAGGTACAGCTGGATCTCGGCGTCCGGCACGAAGCGGAGGGCGCAAACGATCCGCGCATCGTCCCCTGCCGCCTCCCGGATCTCGGTGGCGAGCGCCGACGGCCGGGGACGGCCCGCGACCAGCAGACGGAGCGATGGATCGGGGAGGCAGCGAAAGACCCGGACCAGGTGGACGACGCCCTTGTACGGGCGGACCTGCCCCAGGAAGGCGGCGACGCGCGCCCCCGGCGGGACGCCGAGCCGGGCGCGGGCATCCGCGCGGTCCACGGCGTCCGGGTATACGCCTCGGAAGTGCCCCAGCGGTGTAACCCAGCCGGGAACGTCGCGGAGCGCCGGGTACCGCTCGCGGACCCGGTCCAGCCCCGTCGGACTGAGGGCGATCACCCCATCCAGCCGGCGGGTCAACGCCTGCCAGAAGCGCGGCTCCAGCCAGTGGCGCAACGGCCCGTCGTGCGCCTGGAGGTTGTGCGCCGTCCACACGGTCCGGGTGCCGCGGAGGCGGACGGCGTCCAGCAGGGCGAGCAGAGCGCCCGAACGGGCCAGGGCGGCAAGGAGGTGCGGATCGCGCACCCGCCGGTCCGGCCAGTGGAGGTGCAGCACGTCGCACTTCCCCGTGAGCGCACGGGTCGCCGAGAATTCCTCCACTCGCACCCCGAGGCCGCACAGATGCTCGTACAGAAGCGCATTGTACGGCTGATCCGCCCGGTTGCGGAAGGCGGGCCAGCCGAGGACGCGAAGGGGCGCACCGTCGTGGCGAACGCCCGCTTCCGGTGGCTTCACCCGAAGAAGGCACGGATGTTGTCCGCCACGTGCTCCCGCTGCGCGTCGCTCAGCTCGGGGAAGACAGGGATGGAAAGCACCTCGCGCGACGCCCGCTCCGACTCCGGGAAGTCGCCCGAGCCGTACCCCAGATACGCGAAGCACTCCTGCAGGTGCAGCGGAACGGGGTAGTAGACCGAGCTCCCCACCCCGCGCTCCGCCAGAAAATGCCGGAGCGCGTCGCGGCGCCCGTCGAGCACGCGCACCGTGTACTGGTTGACGATGGTCTCGTTCTCCGGCCGGACGGGCGGAGGGACGAGCCCGTCCAGGCCGGCGAGCGCCTGGTCGTAGAAGCGGGCGTGTCGACGCCGGGCCTCGCTCCACGCTTCGAGGTGGGGAAGCTTGACGGCGAGCACCGCCGCCTGCAGCGCGTCGATCCGCGAGTTGAATCCCACCTCCTCGTGGTGGTACATCTGCCGGCCGCCGTGCACCCGGAGGCGTCGCAGCCGCTCGGCGGTATCGCCGCGGCGGGTGACGACCATCCCGGCGTCTCCGAACCCCCCCAGGTTCTTGGATGGGAAGAAGGAAAAGGCGCAGGCGTCCCCCAGCGTACCCGTGGTGACCCACCCACCGTCCGCGCCGCGCTGCCGCGCGCCGATGGCCTGCGCCGCGTCCTCGATCACCGGGATCCCGCGACCGTCCGCCAGCTCCCGGAAGGCGGTCATCTCCGCCATCTGCCCGAACAGGTGCACCGGCATCAGCGCGCGGGTGCGCTCCGTCAGAGCGGCCTCCGCGGCCGCGGGGTCGAGGTTGAAGGTGTCGGGGTGGATGTCGGCGAAGACCGGCCGCGCTCCGGCGTTGTGGATAGCCCCGGCGGTCGCGAAGAAGGTGAATGGGGAGGTGACCACCTCGTCACCCGCCCCTACGTCGAGCGCCCGGAGGGACAGGAGCAGCGCATCCGTTCCGCTCGCACACCCCACCGCGTGAGCGACGCCCAGCCGGTCCGCGATCGCGGCCTCGAACCGATCCACGGTGGGGCCGAGGATGAACCGCTGCTCCTCGACCACCTCCCGCAGCGCCTCCTGCACCTCGGAGGCGATCCCGCGGTACTGGGCCTTCAGATCTAGGAGGGGGACGTGCATCAGGCGTCGGTCCCGGTCGGGGAAAGGGCCGCGTCGGAGCGGGCAGGGTCCCCCGCGAACTGCAGCTCATACAGCCGGCGGTAGAGCCCGCCCTCGGCGAGCAGCCCCGCGTGGGTGCCGCGCTGCACGATCCGGCCGCCCTGCATCACCAGGATCTGGTCCGCACGACGCACGGTGGAAAGGCGGTGCGCGATGACCAGAACCGTCCGCTCGTTCATCAGCTTGTCGATGGCCTCCTGCACCACCCGCTCGCTCTCCGTGTCCAGCGCGCTGGTCGCTTCGTCCAGGATCAGGATGGGGGGATTCCGGAAGAGCGCCCGCGCGATCGCGATCCGCTGACGCTGTCCGCCGGACAGGCGCACGCCCCGCTCTCCGAGAACGGTATCGTACCCCTCCGGCATCTGCCTGATGAAGTCGTGCGCGTGAGCGGCGCGGGCGGCCGCCTCCACCTCCGCCTGCGGCGCGTCCGCCGTTCCGTACGCGATGTTCGCGCGCACCGTGTCGTGGAACAGGATGGTCTCCTGGGTGACGATCCCGAGCAGCCCGCGAAGCTCCGCGAGGCGGAGGTCGCGTAGCTCCGCGCCGTCCAGCGTCACCCGACCGGAGGTCGGATCGTAGAAGCGCGGCAGCAGGTCGGCGATGGTGCTCTTTCCCGCCCCGCTGGGACCTACCAGCGCCACCACCTCCCCCGGACGGATCTCCAGATCGACGTCCCGCAGGACCGGCTCGCCCGGCAGGTACTCGAAGCCAACCCGCTCGAAGCGAATCGCGTCGCGGAAGCCGCGCACGGGGCGGGCGTCCGAGCGGGAGGCGAGCTCCCGGGGGGCGTCCAGGAGCTCGAAGGCGCGCTCCGCGGCGCCCAGCCCGGGCTGCACCAGCGCCGGGAAGTTTCCGAGCCATTTCACCGGCGACATCAGCTTTCCCGCCAGAAGCAGGGCGACCATGAAGTCCGCCGGGTTGAGCGAGCCCTCCGCCAGGACCAGATGACTCCCGTACCAGAGCAGGGCCAGCACCGCCGTCGCCGTGATCATCTCGGTGGCGGGCGCGAAGAACTGCCGCCAGCGCTCGTTGCGCACCAGTGCCCTGTAGTGGCCGCGGGTCAGCGCCTGAAACCGCCGCTGCTCCCACTCCTCCGCGCCCGAAGCCTTGACGAGCCGGATCCCGCTCACGGTCTCCTGGATGTGCGACGCGACCTCGCCGACGGCGTCGAGCACCCCGAGCACGCCGGTCCGCAGCCGCTTCCGGAAGCGTCCCCACAGCCCGAGCATCGGCGGAAGAAACACCACGGCGACCAGCGTCAGCTTCCACGACGCGAGCAGCAGCATGGCCAGGAGGAACAGCGCCTGGATGGTGTTGGAAAGGGCCTTGGCCAGGTTGTTGGTGACCAGCATCCGCATCTGGTCGACGTCGCCGGTGACCCGGGAGATCACCTGCCCCGTGCGGGTACGCTGAAAGAAGGGAAAGCCGAGGTGCAGGAGGTGCCGGTAGATGTCGTCGCGGATGTCGCGGGTGACGCGCCCCTCCGTGATCGAGACGGTGTAGTTCTGAACGTAGAGGGCGACGTTCTTGATCAGAAAGACGCCAAAGATCACCACCACCACGTTGCGAAGGGCTCCCATCTCCGAGCCCGCCCGGACCACGTCGCCCACCGTCCATTCCAGCAGCCGTCCGATCGCCGAGCCGCCTCCGAAGATTTCGGCGCCGCCGCCCGCGGCGGAGGCGCCCCCGAAGAGGATGTTCAGAAAGGGGATCAGCAGGGTGAAGGAGAAGGCGTCCAGCGCCGCGTACACCGTCATCGCGGCGATGGACAGCAGAAAGAGCCGGACATGGGGGCGAAGGTAGCGGAGGATCCGCAGGTACAGCGTCATCGCGGCGTCAGCAGCGCGACGGGGAGGATCATCTCCTCCGGGCTGACCCCGCCGTGCAGAAAGCTCCCCCGGTAGCGCGCCTGATACTGCCGCAGCTTGGTGGGATACACGAAGAAGACGTCCTCCAGCGCGATCAGGTAATTCTTCGCGAGGCTCCCCGCGGGGAAGCGGAGCGTCCGCTCGTCGGAGATGGAAAAGGCGAGCGACGGGTCCTCGGCGCGCAGATCGTCCCCGAACTTGTAGCGCAGGTTCTGCGTGGTGTCCCGCTTCGCGAACACGGTTGCCGGGCGGTGGCAGTGGATCGAGCCGTGGTCGGTGGTCACTAGAACCGGAATGCCCTGCCGCAACGCCTCGCGGATGGCCTGCAACGCCTCGGAGCGCTCGAACCACTGGTGCGTGAGCGCGCGCAGCGCCTCCTTGTCGCGTGCCACCTCCAGCAGCACCGTCGATTCGGAGCGGCCGTGGGTCAGCAGGTCCACGAAGTTGAAGACGAGCGCGGTGACCCCCGGCTGCGCGAGGTGGCCGGCGAGGCGGCCGAGCATCGCCTCTCCCTGGCCGGATGCGAGCACCTTCTCGTAGCGGACCGGCACCCGGTGGCCGGTGACGCGGCCGAGCTGGGCGCTGAACAGCTCGGCCTCCTGCGCGTTCAGGCTCCCGTCGCCTTCCATCCCCCACCACCCGGGCAGCCGCTCCGCCAGCTCGTCCGGGTACAGCCCCGAAAAGATGGCGTTGCGGGAAAAGGGCGTCGCCGTGGGAAGGATGGAGTAGTACAGCGCCTCCTCCACCTCGGCGTGCGGAGCGAGCAGAGGGAGCAGGCTGCGCCACTGGTCGAGCCGCAGGCAGTCGATGATCACGAACAGGACCGTGTTCCGCTCTCCGAGCAGGGGGGCGAGGTACTGCGGGACGAGATCTACGGAGAGCGGGGGGCGGTCCCCGTCGTCGCGGAGCCATCCGCCGTAGCGATCCACCACGAACTGGCAGAATTCGCGGCGGAAGTCGTCCAGCAGCGTTTCCAGCGAGGGGAGCAGCCCGGTCTCCCCCGCCTCGCGCAGCCGCAGCTCCCAGTCGACCAGTTCGGAGTAGCTGTCCGCCCACTCGCGCCATCCGCGGGGGACGCTGCGCAGTGCGTTCAGCTCGCGGAAGCGCGCGGTGAAGTCGCGCGCCACGCGCTGCTGCTGGATGGCCTCCCCCTCCAGCAGCCGTGTCACGACGGAAAGCACCTGGCGCGGCGAGGTGGGCTTGACCAGATAGTCGGCGACGCGGCGCCCAATCGCCTCCGTCATCGTCCGGTCTTCCTCGCTCTTGGTCACCATCACCACCGGCACGTGAGCGTCCAGGCGGCGCAGCTCGTCGAACACCTCCATCCCGGAGCGGCCGGGCATCTGCTCGTCGAGCAGCACTAGGTCGTAGGGGGCGGCGCGAAGCATCTCGAGCGCGTCGTCGCCGTTGGAAACGGCGTCCACGTGGTAGCCGCGCCCCTGGATGAAGAGCAGGTGCGGGCGGAGCAGATCGACTTCGTCGTCCACCCAGAGGAGGCGCTTCGGAGCAGGGGGCATGACCCGCGAAGCTAGCGGACACAGGGTCGGGCGTCAACGCGGCGGACCGCCCCTCCCGGCGGCGTTGACAGCCCCACGGCGGCCCGGCAGCTTGTCCGTATGCGCATGACCGAGACGGAGGCGGCGGAGTGGGGCGCGCTGGCGAGCGGCGCGACCCGGATCTGGGTGCGGCGGGGCTACGAGGAGAACGCTCCGCGCCTCGGGCTCCTCGGCGCGCCGGAGGCCGACGCGGGGTGGGTGCGCGGCGGAAGGGCGGCGCACCCGATCGTCACGCTGGCCGGGGG
>JALZKG010000107.1 GCA_030859365.1 Gemmatimonadota bacterium | reverse complement strand
GGACGGTGGCTCCGGCGGCTGGCGGCTCGGCTGGGAAGCTGTTAGTTTACGTGGCTATCAGACACACGCGACTGTCGCGCTATGCCGCCCGTACCAAAGCGGGTGGCACACACAAAGTCGGGATCTTGCCGCGCTCGGCGCGCAGCCCCGCCGCAAAGGGACCCGGAGATCAAAGCCCGGGCCGGATGAGAAACCAAGGATGAAATTCAGTGAACTGGGTCTCGCGCCGGAGATGGTGCGAGCGGTCGAGGCCCTCGGCTACGAGGAGCCCACCCCCATCCAGCGCATGGCGATCCCCGCGGCGCTGGAAGGAAGGGATGTACTCGGACGGGCGCAGACCGGGACGGGCAAGACGGCGGCCTTCATGCTGCCGACGCTGCACCGCCTGCGCGGAGGGGAAGGGCTACGGGCGCTGGTGCTCTGCCCCACGCGCGAGCTGGCCATCCAGGTGGCCGAGTCGGCCCGGGACTACGCCGCCGGGAGCGAGTTGTTCGTGGGACTGCTCTACGGAGGCACCTCGGTGGACCGCGACCTGCGCGGCCTCCGCGCGGGGTACGACGTGATCGTCGCCACCCCGGGACGCCTGATCGACCACCTGGAGCGGGGCAACGTCCGGCTCGGCGGAATCGAGGTGCTGGTGCTGGACGAGGCGGACCGGATGCTGGACATGGGGTTCCGCCCGCAGATCGGCGAGATCCTGCGCCACTGTCCAAAGTCCCGCCAGACGCTCTTCTTTTCGGCGACGCTCGCCAACGACGTGCGCTCGCTCGCGTACGACAGCCTGCGGGACCCGGTGACGGTGGAGGCCGCGCCCCAGAAGGTGGCCGCCGAAGGGGTGGAGCAGTTCGTGTACCCGGTCCAGTCGGGAAAGAAGACGGAGCTGCTGCTGGAGATCCTCGCTCGACCCGGCATGGACTCGGTGCTGGTCTTCACCCGTACCAAGGTGGGGGCCGATCGACTGGCCACCCAGCTGCAGCGCGCCGGCGTCTCGGTCGACACCATGCACGGTGACCGCAACATGCAGCAGCGGGTGCGAGCCCTGGACGCGTTCCGCGGCGGCGAGGTGCGGGTGCTGGTCGCCACCGACGTGGCGCAGCGCGGGCTCGACGTGGAGGGGATCTCCCATGTGATCAACTACGACGCCCCGCAGGACCCCGAAGGATACGTGCACCGGATCGGCCGCACCGCCCGGGCGGGGGAGACGGGGGAGGCCATCACCTTCATGTCCGGTGCGGAGATCGGCGACGTGCGGGCGGTGGAGATGCTGCTCGGCTACCCCATCCGCCAGGTGGAGATGCCGGGCTTCGGCTTCGGCGTCGCCACGGAGATGACGGTGACCCTTCGCGAAGCTCCCAAGCCGCGCGCGACGCGAGGACGCCGGATGGGTTCCCGCGCCGGACGGGAGTTGTCTCCGGAGCAGCTGGCCAGGCTGCTTGCCGTGTAAGTGGCGTGGAGCGGCGTTTCGCGGCGGATCGCCGGCGTGCTGGGGCGGCTCCACGGAGTCGCCCCTTTCTTGCATCCACGACCGGCCGGGGGCGTGACCCGGGGATTCGCCAGGATCTATCCACAACGGGTGGAGTACAGCATGCCGCCGTGCAAAGACAGGTAGCCGCCGCCCTTTCCGCCTTGCATCACTTGTTCTTTCCCCCTCCGTCGCCGCGGACAGGCGTTTCGGTCCGCTGCCTCCGCGCCGCGCTCTGGGTCTGGGTCGCGGCGCTCGCCGGTGCCTGCGCGACCGCGGGCACTCCCGAAGGCGGTCCGTTTCCGCGCTTCGCGGAGTACGCGGGACGCGAGGTGGAGCGGGTGGAGTTCGTAGGGGATCTGCTGATCCCCGAAGATTCGCTGCGCGAAGTGACGATCACCCGTGCGTCGCGCTGCCGTATCCTGTTCATCCCCATCTGCATCGGCGGTCTGGGGCGCGACCGTTACTTTCTGGAGCTGGAAGCGCTCGGTCGCGACGTGGTACGCCAGCAACTGGTCTACCGCGACCAGGGATACTACGGCAGCCGCATCCTTCCCGCGGTCGATCCCGTCGGTGAGAACCGGGTGCGGGTCCGCTTCGCCGTGGAGCCGGGGGACCTCGTCACCCTCCGGTCGCTGGAGGTGGAGGGGACGGAGGAGATCGTCCCCCCGGACGAGCTGGAGCGCCGCCTGCGGCTTCGGGTGGACGAGCCATTCCGCCGCATCGACTTTCTCGCATCGGCCGACACGATCCAGGCAGAGATGCTGCGGCGTGGCTTCGCCTACTCGCAGGTGCTGCGCAACTATCAGCTCGACACGATCGCAGACATCGCCGACGTCCAGTACCAGGCGGTCCCAGGGCCGCTGGTGCGGGTGGACACCATCGTCTTCCTGGGCGGAGAGCGGCTCGGGGAGCGGACCGCCCGGCGGCAGCTCACCTTCCGCAGGGGCGACGTGCTCCGCAACGCCGAGCTGGAGCGGAGTCAGCGCAACCTGTACGACCTGGGGATCGTCAGCTTCGCGACGGTGGAGCTCGCACCGGAGGAGCTGCAGCGCGACACCACCCCTGCGAACGCGACCGTGCTGGTCCGCCTCCTGGAGGCGCCGCAGTTTCTGGTGGACGCCACCGCGGGCTACGGCACACTGGACTGCCTCCGCGCCGGGGTTCGCCGGGTGAACCGCAACTTTCTCGGCGGTGCGCGACGCCTGGAGCTGAGCGCCGCCGCCTCCAAGATCGGGGTGGGAGCACCGCTCGCCTTCGGGCTGGAGGGAGGGGTCTGCAGCCAGCTGCAGGGGGACCGCTTCAGCGATACCGTCAACTACCGCGTCGCCGCCGACTTCGAGCAGCCGGACCTGTTCGGCACCCGTACCAGCGGGCTGCTGAACGTGCGTACGGAACGGGTCTCCGAGCTGCGCACCTACGTGCGCGTGGCCACCGGCGCCCAGGCAGCCCTCATCCGTGAGGTGCTCCCGCAGACGCTCGTGACCACCACGCTGAGCGCGGAGCGGGGGCGCACCGACGCGCCGGCGATCTTCTTCTGCTTTGCGCTCGACCAGTGCACGGAAGAAGACATCGCGCCGTTGCGCCGTTTCCGCTGGTCCAACTCCCTGAACGTGTCCACGGTCCGCAATCGCGCCCGCGTGGTGGGGGGACTTCCCACCGGTGGATACCAGGCGCGGAGCAGCGCGGAGTGGGCGACGGAGCTGCTCGGCTCCGACGACCGCTACCTGCGCCTGCTCGCCGAGGGGAGCGTCTATCGGGAGGTGCGGCCCGGATGGACGCTCGGCGCACGACTGCTCGGCGGCACCTTCCCTCAGGGACGGGTGGGCGATCCCGATTCGTACATCCCCCCCGAGCGGCGTTTCTATCTCGGCGGGCCGAACAGCGTCCGCGGATACGGGCAGAACCAGCTCGGGCCGGTGGCGTACGTGGCGGAGATCGACACGGTGAAGCTGGCGGCGGGAGAGCCGCTGGAGGAAGCCCTCCAGAATACGCGCGCTTCGGCGCTGGGCGGCACCTCGTCGGTGCTGGGCTCGGTCGAGCTGCAGATCCCTTCACCCTTCCTGCCGCAGTTTCTTCGGGTCGCCGCCTTCGCCGACGCGGGGCTGATCCGGGCGCGCGGCTCCGACTACGCCGACGTTCCGCTGCGGGTCACCCCGGGGGCCGGGATCCGGCTGGTGACGCCGGTCGGGCCGATCCGGCTGGATGCCGCGTACAACCCGTGGGGACTTGCCGAGGGACCGCTATACGTCATCGACCCGCGCGACCCGCAGGGGAGGCTGACGCTGGTTCGGCGCGACTTCCGTCGTCCGCTGGACGGCTTTTTCGACCGGGTCCGCCTCCACATCGCGGTGGGTCAGGCTTTCTAGATGAGCACTGGACGATGAGCACCGCGTCGCGGTCCCGGCGCGCCGGGATGATGCTCGCCGGGCTCGCGGCCGGGCTGCTGCTCGCCGGGCTCGCGTTCTGGATCGGGCTGCGGACCGTGCGCAACGCCGCGGTCC
>JALZKG010000471.1 GCA_030859365.1 Gemmatimonadota bacterium | reverse complement strand
GAGACGGAGGATGCCGCCGCCCGGATCGCGGAGCACTTCGAGTTCGGCGCGCCGCTGTGAGGGGCCGCCGGGTGGCACGGAGCCCGGCAATCCGCTAGATCTCCCCCGCCGCGCTCCCCCGACTCCGTACTCGATGCCGCGCCACCAGACCGCCCTCCCGCGACTGCTCCGCGCCCTCGTGCTCCTCGCCCTCGCCGCCTGCGACGCTGCACCACGCGAGCCGGAAGCCGCGGCGATCCCCAGCGGCCCCGCCGCCCCCGTGCTCCCGGTCGAGGTGGTGCGGAGCTGGCCGCACGACCCGGCCGCATTCACGCAGGGGCTGGTGATCCACGACGGCGAGCTGCTGGAAAGCACCGGGCTGCGCGGCGCCTCGTCGCTGCGGCGGGTCGATCTGGAAACGGGGCGGGTGCTGCAGCGGGTGGAGGTGCCCGCGCAGTACTTCGCGGAGGGGATCGCCGTGCTCGGCGAGCGGATCTTCCAGCTCACCTGGCAGGAGGGGACCGGCTTCGTCTACGACCGGCGCACCTTCGCCCCGCTCGGCACCTTCCGCTACGACGGGGAGGGGTGGGGGCTCACCACCGACGGCGCCTCGCTGATCATGAGCGACGGCACCTACCGATTGCGCTTCCTGGATCCGGCGAGCTTCGCCGTCACCCGTACCCTCGACGTCACCGACGGCGGCGGCTACGTGTACGAGCTGAACGAGCTGGAGTGGATCCGCGGCGAGATCTGGGCGAACGTGTGGCAGCGGGAGCAGATCGCCCGTATCGATCCGCGCAGCGGGCGGGTGATCGCCTGGCTCGATCTCCGCGGCCTGCTCACCCCCGAGGAGCGTGCGCAGCCGGTCGACGTGCTGAACGGCATCGCCTACGACGAGGCGAGCGGCCGCATCCTCGTCACGGGCAAGCTGTGGCCGCGCATCCTCGAGATCCGCGTCGCCGGGTCCGCCCCGGCTGAAACTCCCGCCGCCGCCGGGACGTAAGAACGGCAGATCCCCCGCACCCGAGGCGCCATGTTCCTGCTCCGCTGGATCTTCCGTTCCGTGCTGCTCAGCGTTGGGCTGCGCCTGCTCCGCACCCTCTTCCCCGCCATCGGCCGGCTGCTGCGGATCCTGCGGCGGTAGCGCCGCCGCCGCGGCTCAGCCGAGCGGCGCGGGAGAATCCACGGTCTGCCGCAGCACTTCGACGTAGCGGTCGGCGATGGTGCTCCAGCCGAAGGTGCGGGAGGTGAAGCGCGCCGCGGTAACGGAGGCGGCGGCGATCTCCACGCGGTTCCTGCCGTAGCGGACGATGGTGCCGGCGAAGGCGTCCGCATCCCCGCTCGGCAGGAGGTGACCGTTCTCCCCCTCCTCGATCACGTCGCGCACCCCCTCCAGATCCGCCGCGATGATTGGCAACCCCGACGCGCCTGCCTCCAGCATCACCACCCCGAAGCCCTCGATATCCCCCTGCACGGCGACGTTGGGCATCACGAACAGGTCGGCGCCGCGGTACAGCAGCGCGAGCGTTTCCTCCGACACCCTGCCGAGCAGCCGTACACGATCTTCCAGCCCGTGCTGCAGGGCGGCGGCACGGACCGCGGAGGTCGTGGGCCCCTCGCCCCCCAGAAGATACACCACCTCCGCCGGAAGACGGGGCATCACCCAGTTTACAAACCAATGGAAGCCCTTGCGCTCCTGGTGCCGCCCCACACTGCACAGCAAGAGAGCAGCGTCGGAAATCCGCCGACCCGTGTCCTCCAGCATCTTGAGAAGCGCCCGGCGCTCCGTCTCCCGATGGGCCACCGGCGGGAAGCGTCGCAGGTCTACTCCGTTCGGGATGACTCGTATTCGATCCTGCGGAAGCCCCCGCGCGGTGCTTGCCGCGGCCGTCGCCCGGCTGACGGGTAGAACCAGGTCCAGCGCCTGAAAAGCACGCGGCAGAAGCCGCTGATACGCGCGGTTGGGGAGCGTCACGTCCTGCCCGTGGTTGATGGTCACCATCCGCACCCTCCGGGCGTCCATCCAGCGGCGCAGTGGAAGCGCGAGGGGCGCCGTTACCATGGAAGAAAAGAGCACCACCTGGATCCTGTCCCGCTGCACCACATGGGGAATGCGCGCCAGCAGGCCGAGCAGGAATGGAGCGGTACGCACCGGGGTCCACTTCCACGAGGTACGCAGCACCAGGGAGGAGAGTCGCACCTCGGGGTGCTCGTCCAGGGCCGCATGCAGCTCGGTGGCCACGCGCTGCATGCCTCCCACGTTGGCGAGCGGACGTCCCTCGGGCGGGAAGGAGTGGGATACGAACAGGACGCGGATCGGCGCGTCCCCCGGCGGAGAATTCACCCCGGCGCCCCTTCCACCTCCACCGCGTTGTCGTAGAAGACCGCCGCCTGTCCCAGGTCCGTTTCCCCCTGCGAGGTGGTGTCGTTCACCGTCCGCCCCCCTTCGGAGAAGCGCGCCCACCGCACTCCGTAGGAGACCGCGACGCCGGGGCGCACGTCCTCGGTGACCACAGCGGAGGCATGGAAATCCCCCCGGTCGTTCCAGCTGCGCACCCGGTCCCCGCTCCGGATCCCGCGCACCGACGCCTCGTTGGGGTGGAGGAGCAGCTTCGCGCCGCCGGCCGCCCGGTTCAGCGCCGGGATGTTCACGAAGGTGGAGTTCATAAAGGGGTGCTCCGGGGGTGACAGCAGCGTCAGCGGGAAGCGCCGCGCTCGCTCCGGCGCCGCCTCGGCGCTTTCCGCGGGCGGGGTGTAGGTGGGGAGCGGGTCCACCCCGAGCGCCTCCAGCTCCGGCGCCACCATCTGAATCTTGCCCGAAGGGGTGTTGAACGCCTGAGGGTCCGCGAAGGGGGCGAAAAGCTCGGGGACGTCCAGCCGGACGTAGCCCTCCTCCAGCAGCCGCTCCAGCGTGATCGGGCGCATCCGCGGATCGGTCGTGTCCAGCGCCTGGCGGATCATGTCGAGATCCGAATCGCCGAACTCCGGGTCCGTGAGGCCCATCCGCGCGGCGAGCCGCCGGAAGATCTCCGCGTTCGGCAGGCTCTCCCCCACCGGCTCGATGGAGGGGCGGTTCAGCGTGACGTACAGGTGCCCGTACGCGGTGTGCAGGTCCCAGTGCTCCAGCTGCGTGGTGGCGGGGAGGAGCCAGTCGGCGTAGTCCGCCGTGTCGGTCTGGAAATGCTCCAGCACCACCGTGAACAGGTCGGGGCGGCGCAGTCCCTCGCGCACCTTTCCCAGCTCCGGCGCCACGGCGGCCGGGTTGGAGTTGTACACCACGAGCGCCTTCACCGGGGGGCCGGCGACCCCCGCGTCGGGCTCGGTCAGCGCTCGCCCCAGCTGGATCATGTTCACCGTGCGGGTCCCGGCGGGGACCCAGTCCGGCCGCTCCAGCGCCGCCCGGTTGGGGCGAAAGGCGCCGGACGTGCTGAGGGTGGCTCCGCCGCCCACGTCACGCCACGCCCCGGTCACCGCCGGGAGCAGCGACACGGTGCGTATTGCCATGCCGCCGCCGGCGTGGCGCTGCATCCCGTAGTTGAGGCGGATGAAGGAGGGGCGGGCGAGCGCGTAGTCGCGGGCGAGCGTCTCGATCGCCTCCGCGTCGAGCCCGACGACGCCCGCCGTCCGCTCCGGCGTCCACGCGCGCACCCGCTCCCGGAGCAGCTCCCACCCCACGGTGTGGCGCCGCAGGTAGTCGCCGTCCTCCCGCCCGTCGCGCCAGATCACGTGCATCATCCCCAGCGCGAGCGCGGCGTCGGTGCCGGGGCGGATGGGGAGGTGCAGGTCGCACTGCGCGGCGGTGCGGGTGCGGATCGGGTCGATGGCGACGAGCCGCGCCCCCTGCTCGCGGGCGCGGCGCAGCGCCGGCCACAGGTGCGGGTTGGAGGTCAGCGTGTTGGTTCCCCAGAGGATCACGAAGCGGGCGTGCTCCACCTCCTCCGGCGTCGGCCCCACCCGGTCGCCGTAGGTGTGGCGCCACGCCTCGGTCCCCGCGGTGGCGCAGATGGTCCGCGCCAGCAGCGACGCGCCCAGCCGCCCGAAGAAGCGCGCCGCCATCCCCTCCCCCTGCACCAGCCCCATCGTCCCCGCGTACGAGTAGGGGAGAATCGCCTCGGCGCCCCACTCGCCCCGAACCTCGCCCAGCCGCCGCGCGATGTCGTCCAGCGCATCGTCCCACGTCGCCGGCTCGAAGCGCCCCTCTCCCTTCGCGCCCACGCGCCGCAGCGGCGTGGTCAGCCGGTCCGGGTGGTAGGTACGCTCCACGTAGCGATTCACCTTGGTGCACAGGAAGCCCTGCGTCACCGGGTGCGTCGGATCCCCCTGCACCCGCACTGCCCGCCCCTCCTCCACGTGCACCAGCATGGCGCACGTGTCCGGGCAGTCGTGCGGGCATGCTCCGCGGACGGTGCCGGTGCGGATCAGCGGAAGGGTGGAGACAGGGACTCGGGACACGTCAGGCGCTGGTGCGGGGAGCGGGCGAAGCGGAAATCTAGCGTCGAGCCGAGCCATGAACCAGCCGGTGGAGGGCTGGCGCCCCGTGGAGGTGTTCTGCTTCTAAGTACCTGATGGCCCGTACCTTGCAAAAGGCCATAAGCTCTCGATGTGGCAGGGGTTTATGAAAGTGCCGCAAAATCATGTTATCATCCGGAGGAGCGATCCTCCGGCTCGAATGGCGGAGCGGCCCCGATGCTTCGCATGTAGCCGTTGCTGCGCCGTGCACCGGCGGCTGGACACCTTGATGGAGGAATCGAGCCGCGCGTGCGTGACCTGATCTGCCTTTCCCACCTGCGCTGGAACTTTGTTTTCCAGCGCCCTCAGCACCTGCTCGGCCGCGCCGCTGGCGAGCGGCGGGTGTTCTTCGTGGAGGAGCCCTTCGCCACCGATGGGGAGCCGTTTCTGGAGCAGCGCACCTCCCCGGAAGGGGTCCGGGTCTGCGTTCCGCACCTGCCGGACCCGAACCTGGCTTCGCCCGCGACGCTGGAGGTGCTCGCTCGCCTGCTCCATGCGTTGGTGGAGGAGCACGAGATCGTCCGGCCGGTCGTGTGGCACTATTCGCCGATGTGGGAGCCGGTCTTCCGGGGCGTCGACGCTTCGGCCGTCGTCTACGACTGCATGGACGAGCTGTCCGCCTTTCGCTTCGCGCCGCCGGAGCTGCTGGAGCGGGAGCGGTCGCTGCTCCGCCGCGCCGATCTGGTATTCACGGGCGGACGCAGCCTGTGGGAGGCGAAGCGGGACCAGCATCCAAGCGTACACTGCTTCCCGTCGAGCGTCGACGTGGAGCACTGGCGCCAGGCCCGCGAGGGGCTGCCGGAGCCGGTGGACATGGCGGACATCCCCCACCCGCGGCTCGGGTACGCCGGGGTGATCGACGAGCGGTTGGACCTGGATCTCATCCGCGAGGCCGCCGCCCGGCGCCCCGACTGGCATTGGGTGCTGGTCGGCCCCGTGGCCAAGATCGATCCGGCGAGCGTGCCCCGGTCACCGAACGTCCACCTGCTCGGCGGCAAGGAGTACACCGAGTTGCCGGCGTACATGGCGCACTGGGACGTCGCGCTGATGCCCTTCGCGCTCAACGAGTCCACCCGCTTCATCTCCCCCACCAAGACGCCGGAATATCTGGCGGCGGGGCTGCCCGTGGTCTCCACCCCCGTCCGTGACGTGGTGCGCACCTACGGAGAGCCCGGGCTGGTGGAGATCGCCGCCGCCCCGGACTCCTGGATTGCCGCCTGCGAGCGTGCCCTGGAGGACCGGGACCCCGGCCGCCGGACACGCGCGGACGCACTGCTGGACACCATGTCCTGGGATACGACCTGGTCCGAGATGGACCGCCTGATCCGCACCGCACAGCGCGGTCGCGACTCCGTTTCCGAACCCTCCACTGCCGCGAGTACCCTATGATCCAGACTCTGAACCCACGTCACCCGGGACGCAACGGGACTTCCCGCCGCCCGCAGGTGACCTTTGACTTTCTGATCGTCGGGTGCGGCTTCGCCGGCTCCGTCATGGCCGAGCGGCTGGCGAGCGCGGGCAAGCGCGTGCTCGTCGTCGACAAGCGACCCCACATCGGCGGCAACGCGTACGACTGCTACGACGACGCCGGCCTCCTGATCCACAAGTACGGGCCGCACATCTTCCATACCAACTCGCTGGAAATCTTCGAGTACCTGTCGAAGTTCACGCGGTGGCGCCCCTACCAGCACCGGGTGCAGGCGAGCGTGGACGGGCAGCTGGTGCCGATCCCCATCAACCTGGACACCATCAACCAGCTGTACGGCCTGAGCCTCAACTCCTTCGAGCTGGAAGACTGGTTTGCCTCCCGCGCCGAGCCGGTGGAGCGCCTGCGCACCTCCGAGGACGTGGTGGTCTCCAAGGTGGGGCGCGAGCTGTACGAGAAGTTCTTTCGAGGCTATACGCGCAAGCAGTGGGGCCTGGACCCGTCCGAGCTGGACGCCTCGGTGACGGCCCGGGTGCCGACGCGGACGACCCGGGATGCCCGCTACTTCACCGACACGTACCAGGCGATGCCGCTGCACGGCTACACGCGGATGTTTGAGAACATGCTCGCGCATCCGAACATCAAGGTGATGCTGAACACCGACTACCGCGAGGTGCAGGACCTTCTTCCCTTCCGCGAGGTGATCTTCAGCGGGCCGGTGGACGAGTTCTTTGACTTCAGGTACGGCAAGCTCCCCTACCGTTCGCTGGAGTTCCGCTTCGAGACGCACGACGTGGAACAGGCGCAGGCCGCTCCCGTGATCAATTTCCCGAACGATTACGAGTACACCCGCACCACCGAGTTCAAGTACCTGACCGGGCAGGTGCACCCGAAGACCACCACGGTCACCGAGTACCCCATGGCCGAGGGCGATCCGTACTACCCGATTCCACGCCCGGAGACGGCCGCGCTCTACAAGAAGTACAAGGCGCTCGCGGACGAGACTCCGGGGGTGCACTTCGTGGGGCGGCTCGCCACCTACCGCTACTACAACATGGACCAGGTGGTGGCGCAGGCGCTGACGCTCTTCAAAAAGCTTCGGGTGCGGGAGAACGGATCCGAAAAGAACTCCGCGCCCGTCGCAGAGCTGGCCGTGACCTGAGCGTCGAATCGATGGGTCTGTTCAAGAGCTTCTTCCTCGGTGGATTCGAATGCTCGTCCCATCGCCGCAGAGACGGGCGACGGCTGGATC
>JALZKG010000080.1 GCA_030859365.1 Gemmatimonadota bacterium | reverse complement strand
CGCGCCCGGACCCTCGACGTGGAGCTGGCGACGGCACGTCACGAGCTCGCGATGGCTCGGCTGCAGGGGCGGCTCGGGGCCGCGCTCGCGGAGTCGCTGCGCTCCAACTACGAGCGCTCCCGTCAGCTGATGACGGACTTCTTCCGCGAGGCGCAGGGGCGCCTTCCCGCCGTGGAGGACCCGCACCAGCGGCAGGAGCTGCAGGCGATGCTCGCGCAACGCGACGAGCTGATCACCTTGCTCGCCCGCGCCGAGCCCGAGTCCACCCAGCGATTGATGCTGCTGTACACCCGCTTCTTCACCGCCTTCGACCCCGCAGGTGTGCGGGCGTCGACCTCCGTCACTCCGTAGCCGCGGCCGACCTGGGACGCGACAGCGGCCCGCTACGCCGCTCCCTGCCGAGGGAGCTCCCACACGCTCTGCAGCTCCCGGGCTACCTTGTCCCGCTCCACGGCAATCCCGAGGGCGGCGTAGGTGTCGCGCGCCTGTTCCAGGTACGCGGCGGCCTCCGCCGCGCGGCCGCACGCCCGGTGCAGCAGGCCGTACCCCCGGTACACCGCCGCTTCGGACACCGGGGGAAGCCCCTGCTCCCGGCATACGTTCAGTGCCTGCTCGTAGAAGACGAAGCCTTCCTCGTCGGCGCGCGCGGTGGAGACCGCTCCCAGAAGCTCGTACACGTCCACCAGAAAGCGGATCAGGCGGTTCATGATCGCCAACTCTTCCGCCCGGCGCGCTTCTTCCTCGGCCTCGAAGAGACGGCCCTGCGGGATCAGGCTCTGGCCCAGGTTGATGCGGATGCGCATCTGCCAGAACGGGTCATCGGAGCGTTCCAGCGCCTCGCGGTACACCCGCTCCGCCCGCGGCGAGTCGCCCCGCGCCTGCAGGAGAAGCCCCCGATTGTTGTACCAGAAGAGCATGGCCTCCCCGTTTTCGGCGGCCTCGATCAACTCCCGCGCCCGCACCAGGTGCACCTCGGCCGCGTCGAGCTTCCCTTCCAGCACGGCAAGCGCCGCCAGGTTGATCTGGAAGGGCCAGATCAGCTCCGGGGCGCGGGATCCGGCGATCTCCATCCCCCGATCCCACCAGTAGCGCGACAGCGCCCGCTGGCCACGATCGTCGCACAGGTTCCCCAGACCCTGGCAGGCGATCACCTGGCCGGGCACGTCCACCTGGTCCACGCTGAGCCGGTAGCTGCGCTCGTAGTAGCCCTGTGCCTCCTCCAGCCGCCCGGCGCTCCGCGCCACTCGCCCGAGACGGCGCAGCGCCAGGATCTGCGGTCCCTTTTCGCGGAGGTCCTGGGCGATCTCGAGTGCCAGGCCGTACAGCTGCTGCGCCTTGTCGAGCCACCGCTCGGCTTCCTCGACCTCGCCGGCGCTAACCAGCAGGTCAGCGGCTGCGGCGGCGTTCCCGGCCTGCTGCTCCTGGATCGCCTGCACCACCAGGCTGAATAGGCTTTCGATGCGCCGCTGCGCCTTCTGGGCGATCCCTGGCACCAGGGCGCTGAGCTGCCGGGCGTCGACCACGCGCTTGGAAAGCGTCGCGTACGCACCGGAGCGGGCCCACAGCTTTTCACGGTCGGTGCGGGACGCGCCGATCACCGCGTTGATGAGCGGGAGGAACTCCTCGCTCGCGGGGATCAGGGTAAGCGCCCGTTCCACCAGGAGGTGAGACGAGTTCACGGGTTTGCGGGGGAGGGAAAGCTCCCGGCGGGGGTTACCCGCCGGCGGTCACGTGTCCGCCGTACGCGGAGAAGTGGGGCGTGGTGCTGGAAAGGGAGCTGCCGTCGTCGCTGACGCTTCCGCCCAGCGGAGTCCAGGCCCCGTTCTCCCAGCGCGCGACCCCCACGCCGCCGGTGCTCGGCAGGAGCACCCCTTCCAGCGGGAAGGTGATCTTCACCGGGGTGGAGAACTGGACCGCGTGGGGCCCGAACTCGGCGATCACCCGCTTGCCGAGCACGGCGTTCCGCGGAAGGTCGATGGTGACCAGCGTGTCGGCCGGGAGCGCGCCCGCGGGGATCTCCACCCGGAATCCGTTCAGCTCCACCACCCCGCCCTCCGCGGCGCGGATGTACGCTTCCGCGTGCCGCGCCCCGGACAGGTCAGGTAGCGCGGCGAACTCCAGAACGCCCGCGAGGTCGATCCCGCCCGTGCTCGCCAGGGCCGCCGGCGCGGACTCGGGAGCGAACGCGGGGGTGATCGGCTCGGAGCAGCCGGCAAGGGCAAAGAACGCTGCACCCAGGGAGAGCAGGGCACGGATTTTCATCGGAGGGTCTCCGGGTTGGAAAAGGAACTGGGTTCTGGATCGACTGTGTAGCAAGCCGCGGGCCCGCCCGGCTGCGGAGAAACCTCCGTGCGGCAGAACGACTTGCCTGGATGGGCCGTCGGATGCGGCGAGCACCGCATGCACCAAAACGGTGCATCTTCACCAGGACGGTGAAGCCTACACGCTCACCCCGAACT
>JALZKG010000077.1 GCA_030859365.1 Gemmatimonadota bacterium | reverse complement strand
GATTTCTGGAGCGGTCCCGGTGCTCGCGCCGGGACCGCTACTCGTTGAGGGCGTGAGCGTACTGCGGGTGGATCACCATCTCACCGTTCTGAAGGATCTACCGGTCCCACGGGTAGACGATCAGCGCGCCGGTCTCGAGGGCGTGGTAGTCGGGCCGGAATCCGCCGGGCTTCACGAAGCTGGTGGCGGTGCGCACCTCGGCGGGGCCCACCTCGCGGACGGCGGCGAGCGCGAGGCGCAGGGTGTCGCCGCTGGTGGTGACCTCGTCCACGATCAGGACGCGCCGTCCGTACAGCTGCGGCGGCGCCGCCGAGAACACCTCCGGCTGCTCCCGGACCACGGCACCCCCGCGACGGCGTGAGATCTTGATCGAGAAGAAGTCGGCGCGCAGCATGGCGGCGATCGTGGCCGCGGGCAGCACCCCGGCCGTCGCGATCCCCACGACGATCTCCGGCTCCCAGTCGCGCACGACACGCAGCGCCAGGACGCGCGCCAGCTCGCCGAACAGCTCCCAGGAAAGCTCGAAGACCCCTTCCGGACCGACGGCTTTGGGCGTCTCGGATGAGTACATGTCCATGAGCGGCATACGGGGCTCGGAGTGAGAGAAGGGGAACGGCCCGTCCGCCTCAACTTCCATGCCCCGCCTGACGCACCCGCGCCGCCGCGCCATACCTGTGCGGACACCTTTTTCCTGCAACCCGAGGCACCGACGCGTGGCGGAAAACCCAACCCGAGCAGCCGCCGATGCGCGCTTCGAGCGCGTGCTGGAGGAAACGGGCGCGCGAGATCCGCGTGACTTCTACCGTCAGCGTCTGCGGGAGCTTCGGGAACGGGATCCGGAGACATTTCGGCGCGCGGTCGCGTACCACGACACCCGGCTCGTTCCCGCGGTGGCGGCGGAGGGGTCCGACGCGCTCGCCGAATGGCTGGAGTACGGCCGGGTCCTTGCCTCGCTCGTGGCGGAGGGGCGCACGGTGCAGATCGACCCCTCGGGGCGGGCGTTCCCCTACGCGCGTCCGATCCCCCCGGACCACCTGGTTCTCCACCTCCCCGACAACCCGGCCGGTCCGGCTCTGCTGGTCGGGATTCCACCCCGGCTTTCGCCCGCGCAGCGAGCCACGCACGACCTGCTGGTCCGCGGCTCCCGGGAGTAGGCCGGCCTTGCCGGCCACGGGCTGGAACGCCATTGTTGGGGCCATGCAAGCGCTCGTCATCGTCGGCCACGGCTCGCACCTCAACTCCGAGTCCAGCGCCCCCGTCTACCGCCATGCCGCGGCGATCCGCGCACTCGGCCTCTTCGACGAAGTGCGGGAGTGCTTCTGGAAGGAAGAGCCGGGGATGCGCGAGATCTTCGACCTGGTGGAGTCGGACACCGTGTACGTGGTCCCGCTCTTCATCTCCGAAGGGTACTTCACCGAGGAGGTAATCCCCCGCGAGCTGGGGCTGGACGGCCCCGCTCCCTCCCTGACCCGGAAGCTGGGGAAGACCATCCACTACTGCGGCCCCATCGGAACGCACCCCGGAATGACCCGGATGATCCTGCGGCGCGCGGAGGAGAGCGCCGGCCTTTCGGACGCCGAGGCGCGCGAGGCGGGGTTGATCGTGATCGGCCACGGCACCGAGCGGAACAGCAACTCTTCGGAGGTGATCCGCCGCGTCACCCGGGAGGCGCGGGAGGCGGGGGTCTTCGCCCGGGTGGAGGCGGGATACCTGGACCAGCCGCCGGAGGTGGGCGAGGTGCTGGAAGGGATGGCGGAACGCCAGGTGGTGCTGGTCCCCCTCTTCGTGGCCGAGGGGTGGCACACCCAGGAAACGATCCCCGACGACCTGGGGATCCGCCGCCCCGCCGAAAGCTCGATGACCGAGCTGGACGGGCGGACGATCTTCTACGCCGCGCCGGTCGGCACCTTTCCCGAGGTGGCCGACATCATCCTGCAGCGGGTCCGGGAGGCCGGGGGTGTCTGACGCGCCCGAGGAGCGCGGGAGCCACGCTCCGGGCGGCGTGGCCGAGGCGCGGCGGGCGCTCGCGGCGTGGGTGGACGAGGCCGGGAGCGACGGTCGGACCTTTCTGCAGGCACGGCTGATCGCGTCGGAGACGGGCCGCTACGAGATCCGCAATGCCCGCGACGCGCACCGCTCGCTGCGCTCGCTCGGCGCGGTGTCTGCCGATCCCCACGCCGCGCGCGAGATCGCACAGACGACCCACGCGGGCGAGCACCGGCCGCTCAAGACCTCGCCGAACCTGCCGCAGGGATGGGCGCTGCGAGACCTGGATGCGCGCGGTCTGTGGACCGCGCTCGACTATCTCTACCCCGCCTGCGCCCTGCACTGGCACGCGGGCCGCACGGGCACCCTGCGCCCCACTCACTGGCGAGAGACCGCGGCGCGCCAGAGCGGAATCTACTCCCCCGTGCGGCTGCTGGGGGAGGACGCGCTCCGCAACACGGTGCGTGCGTGCTGCAGCGACGCCGTCTGCCTGCGCAGCGTCGCCTGGGAGATCGACACGGACACACCGCTCGGGCTCGCTCCGGAGCCGCCGGCCCCGGACGCACACGTTCCCTGCCCCGAGGCGTGCTCGCTCTTCATTTCGTTCGCCCGCAAGACGCTGGTGCTGGAGCGCTCCCCTCGGGAGCCGGTGCCCGGGCTCGGCACGCTGGCCGCGGAGGAAAGGGCCCAACTGCGCGAGCTGGTGGCCGTGGCGGCGGCAGGGACGCTGGGTACGGTGCGGGAGGGGGAATTCGGGGATCCGCTGAACGGGCGCCGCATCCGCTATCTGGCGGCCCGTCTGGCGGACGCGGACGCCGGGGACCCGGAGGTCGAGTTTCCCTGCGAGGGGTGCCCACGGCCCGTTCCATGCACCGGCTGTCCGCTCGCCGCCTGACCCCGCACCCCGACGAAGCGTTGCCCTCTCCTTCCGACGCCCTGCTGCTCGACCGGATCGGCTGGGAGCTGCGCCCCGAAGACGACGTCGCCATCCGGGGTGACGTCCGCTTTCTGGCGGGGACGCAGCCGCGGAGCGCGGTGGTGATCTGCCACGGCTTCAAGGGGTTCCGCCGCTGGGGATTCTTTCCGCCGCTGGCCCGGGCGCTGGCGCGGCGCGGGCACGCGGCCGTTTCCTTCGATTTCAGCCGCAACGGGGTGGGAGCCGACGGAGTGGACTTCAGCGCCCTGGAGCGCTTCGAGGAAAACACCCACTCCCGCAACGTGGATGAGATTCGCCTGGTGCTGGACGCCACTGCTGCGGGGCGTATCCCCGGGTGCGAAGGGGCGGCGCGCATCGGGCTGTTCGGCCACTCGCGCGGCGGCGGCGAGGCGATCCTGGCGGCCGCCGAGGACCCCCGGGTGGAGGCTCTGGTCACCTGGGCGGCGATCGGCTCCGTCCATCGCTGGTCCGATGACGACGCGGAGCGCTGGCGGCGGGGGGAAACGGTCTCCGTCCCCAACGCCCGCACGGGGCAGTCCATGCCGATGGGGCCGGGTTTCTGGCGTGACATCGAGCGCAACGCCGACCGGCTCGCCATCCCGGCGGCCGCCGCCCGCATCCGGGCTCCCTGGCTGATCGTCCACGGGGAGGCGGACACCTCCGTGGCGGTGGACGATGCACACGCCCTCTTCTCCGCGGCGGGCGACGCGGCGGAGCTGGCGGTCGTCGCGGACGCCGACCATACCTTCGGCGCAAAGCATCCGTGGGTGGGCTCTACCACCGAGCTGCAGACCGCCGCGCAGGCGACCGCGGAGTGGTTCGACCCGCTTCTTTCTCCGGGAAAAACGGCGGTGGACAACCCCTGAACGCCCTGTTATTCTAACCCGGCGCGGGGCATGCGTCCCCGCACCCTGAGATCTTGCCTGGAGCCCCGTCATGCCGTACGTGATCGCCGAGCCGTGCATCGGAACCAAGGACGCGAGCTGCGTCGAAGTCTGCCCCGTGGACTGCATTTACGAGGCAGAAGATCAGTACTACATCAATCCGGATGAGTGCATCGACTGCGGAGCGTGCGAGCCGGAGTGCCCCGTGCAGGCCATCTTCCCGGATACGGATGTACCGCCCGAGTGGTCGGATTACATCGAAAAGAACCGCGTACTCTCGGAGGCGTGAACGGCGACCGCCGGAGCGGTCCGCCGCGCCCCTGATCCGCGGCGCCGCCGCGTGCCGTGCCTTGCGGTTGGGCGGCGGGGATGCAGACGAGGGGCACGAGTTCGTGCCCCTCGTC
>JALZKG010000054.1 GCA_030859365.1 Gemmatimonadota bacterium | reverse complement strand
CGGCGGAGGGCGCCGTCGCGGGGATCGGCCGGTGGTGGCGCCCCCCAGGTGGCGCCGACCAGCGCGCTCAGCACCTCGTCGAGCGACGGATTCGCCGGGTCACGCGCGTGAAAGGAGATCAGGCGCGCCGCCCGCTCCGGGTGCAGCAGCCCGTCCACGATCTCCTGGGCGACGCTGTGGGCAACGGACACCGGATCGAAGGCGGTGCCGGCCGGGCTGGGGATCAGCGTGAGGTCCGCGTCGAATCCGGCCGGGACCGGCGGGATGAGCGAGGCCACCCGCGCCGGGATCCGCAGCTCGGCGGGATCCAGCGCGGCAAGCACGAGCCGCAGCGCCCGCCGCTGCTCCCCTGGCGGCAGGACGCGCGTCGGCTCCGTCGCTTCGCCGCGCAGCGCGTACCCGAACTCCATCCCCCCCACGTACTTGGTGGCACCCTGCAGCGCGTAGCGGTGGTGCAGGTAGACGTGGGCGAAGCGACGGTTCAGCACCGCCAGCGGCTCGCCCGGCTGCGCGGCGCGCTCGTCGAAGCGGTCCACCAGAACCCGCCGCACCGCCATCGTGCGCCCCAGCGCTTGCAGCATGTCGCTCCCCTCCACCCACTGCGTCGCGGCCGGATACGAACCCGCGGGCCCGGCGTGCGCGTCGCCGATGAAGCGCAGGCCCCGCGCCTCGGCTTCCCGGACGAGCGCCTTCAGTCCGGCAGCTTCCTCGGCGGGAGTCGGGTACCAGGTGTAGGCGTAGCGGATGGCGAGCGTGTCGTGGGCCCCGCCCGAAGAGCGGTACGCGTCGGCAACGTCGATCCCGCCCCCGGCGTCGAGGCGGACCAGCGGGTACGGGTAGTCCATCACCGAGGACCGGTCCTGGCTCGCGGCCACGAAGTTGTGCGCGATCCCCAGCGTGTGGCCGATCTCGTGGGCGGTGTGCTGCCGCCGCCTCGCCATGGCGAACTCCCGGGGGCTCAACTGCAGCCCCGCGGGGCCGGCCGCGGGGACGAGGCCCATGTAGATGTCGTGGTCCACCAGCGAGCGGTACGAGTCCATCCGCACCACCGTGGTGATGATCTCCCCCGTGCGCGGGTCCCGGAACGAGGGGCCGACGGAGGGCCCCCGCTGCTGCCGGTGCACCCAGTAGATCACCGGGTAGCGGGCGTCCATCGCGTCCACTCCCGCGGGGAGCGGCTCGACGCGGAAGGCGTCGCGCCACCCCGCCGCCTCGAAGATCTGGTTCCACCACGTCCCGCCCTCCAGAAATGCGCTCCGGTACGGCTCCGGGATGGCGGGGTCCAGGTAGTACACGATGGGCCGGACCGGCTCGGTCTTCTCCCCACGGGCATACGCCGCCGGGTCGGAGGGCTCCAGCCGCCAGCGGACCAGGGAGCGCTGGCGGTAGTCGGAGTCGAATCCCTGCGCGAAGTCGAAGAACGAGGTGGCGAAGAGGCCTGCGCGCGGGTCGAACTCGCGCATGGCGAGCGCGGACTCCGGGAGCCGAAGAAAGCTGTGGTGCTGCTGCAGGGTGATGGTCCGTCCGTCGGGCGCGTGCCGGCGGATCTCCGGGTGCGGATCTTCGCTGACGTAGCTGAGGGTGGCGCGGATCTCGGTGTTCAGCGGAAAGGCGCGGGTGTTCGCCGCGTCGATGAAGCTCCGGTCGCGGTCGATCCGCACGGTTCCCAGCCGCGCGGCCCGGATGCGGCCGGCGACGTCGTACACGTCGCTCAGGAAGAAGTCGGTGGCGTCGACCACCACCCCCGCCGCCCCCTCGTTCTGAATCGGAAAGGAGGCGAGCACGGAGCGGGGGAATGACTCGGCGACGCTGCGCTGGAGGGCGGAGTCGCCGCCGACGGCGCGGTGCTCGGTGTTGGTGCGGATCAGAAAGAGCCGGGCCCCGTGCCGCTCGAAGCGGACGACGGCGTCGGTGCCTACCTGCCCGCGGTCGAGCCCGGCGGTCGCGGAGCCAAGCCCCGTGGCGAGGGTGTTCAGGTAGAGCAGCTCCTCGCCGGGCCGGGGCACCGTCAAGAGGATCTTGCCCGTCGCGGCGTCGTAGCGG
>JALZKG010000040.1 GCA_030859365.1 Gemmatimonadota bacterium | reverse complement strand
CGGAGACCCCCCGCCCTGACACCGAAGACACCACGAACTGGCCCCACGCCTCCGGAGCGTCTACGGCGGGCATCTCCCAGCCTGACGGAAGCAGGTCCGCCTTGCTGAACACCACGCAGTGGGGCTTGGCGGCGAGCTCCGCCGAGTGGCTCTGCACCTCGTTCCGCAGACGGGCGTACTCGTCCTGCGGCTCCAGCGCGTCCGCGGGGATCAGAAAGGCGAGCGTGCGCGTCCGCTCGATGTGGCGCAGAAACTGGAGCCCCAATCCCTTTCCCTCGTGCGCGCCCTCGATGATGCCGGGGATGTCGGCCACGACAAAGGAGCGGCCGTCGGAAAGCTGGACGACGCCCAGATTGGGCGTCAGAGTGGTGAACGGGTAGTCGGCGACCTTGGGGGTGGCGGCGGAGGTGGCCGCGAGCAGCGTCGACTTGCCGGCGTTGGGCTCGCCCACCAGTCCCACATCGGCGATCAGCTTCAGCTCGAGCTCCACGCGGCGCTCGTCGCCGAGGATGCCGTTGTCGGCGGTGCGGGGCGCCTGGTTGGTGGGGGTCTTGAAGCGGACGTTCCCCCGCCCGCCGAGCCCGCCGCGGGCGACGACAAGCTGCTCCCCGGGCTCGACCAGCTCGCCGAGCCACTCGCCGCTGTCGGCATCCCGCAGGGCTGTTCCGGGTGGAACCCGGAGAACCAGGTCTTCCCCGCTCCGCCCGGTGCGGTTGCTTCCCTCGCCGTGCGCGCCGTGTTCCGCAGCGTAGCGCTGACGGTAGCGGAAGTCGAGCAGGGTGGAAAGCTGCGGGTCCGCCACGAGGACGACGTCGCCGCCCCGGCCTCCGTCGCCGCCGTCCGGGCCCCCGTGAGGAACTCCCGACTCACGCCGGAAGCTGACGGCGCCGGGGCCGCCGTTTCCGGCGCGGATCTCGATTGTGGCATGGTCCAAGAACACGTTATATCCTTTCGCTTCAACGCCGCGCCCTTGGGCGCACCTCGCTCCACAGGGCGCGGGCCCGCGTGGCCGCCTCGACGTCTGCGTAGCCGCACCCGATCTCGACCGCATACCCGACGGCGGAGACGGACGCCCCGGAGTTCAGCGCCCCGCGGAGATGCGAGTGCAGCTGGCGCGGCACGTCCCAGACGACCAGCAGAGCCACCGTGCACAGCTCGCGTAGCGTGAGGCTCAGCCCCGGACGACCGAGCACCCGCCCGTACCCTCCCTCGACCATCCAGCGGTCCATCTCCGGGTGGAGCGCTGCCACGTTGCGGCGGAGCCTGGGGTAGTTGTCTCCGTATACCACTTCGCACACCGAGGGCCCACGCACCTCCCAGCTGCCGCACCCTTCCCCGAGCGCGGGAGGAGCGGGGAGGCCGCTCCGCTCGCGCCACAGCGCCAGAGCGTTGATCGCATCGGGGAAGCCGACGAACAGGTGCGTCTGCAGGATCGTCTCCTCCACCGCCGCGGGTTGGGCCACCCGAACCGCGGCGACCACCGCGTCACGGAGCGCGGACGCATCCCGCGAAGCGATGGCGGCGCAAAGGCGAAGCAACGCGGCGTGAGCGTCCGCCTCGCTCACCGCGGGGTGCGGAGCCCGATCCGGGCCGTGATCTTGCCAACGGTCTCGCCGCGCGTGTTGAGGAGCAGCGGAAAGGCGTGGTCGTAGAGCGTGCCCAGATCGTCTTCGCCGATCAGTTCCAGCTGCCGGAGCACCGCGAGAGCGGCGGGAGCGACGGCTCGCGAGCTGCCGTCCTCCACCTTGAGGGCGATGCCGAGCTCGGCCCCGGGCACCCCCACGCAGTACAGTCCTTCGGCGCCGACCTTGGCGAACAAACGGCCGGCGCTCTGCCGCATCAGCCGGGTGCAGAGCCGTCCCGTTCCGGCGACCATCTCCGGGTACGCGGTCATGGCGCCGACCACCGCGGCGGGGCCGTGCTCCCCGCGCCGCGCCGCGGAGGCCAGCTTCGCATACGCCAGCGCCATGTTCCGCAGCGGCAGCGCAAAGCAGACCACCCCGCATCCGTCGTTGCCGAAGACCATCGCCTCGGCGGGCATCTCCACCCAGCGGGCAACCTCCGCGATCACCCGCCCCTGCACGGGGTGCTCGGGTCGATGGTACTCCGCGGGCTCCCAGCCGTGCACCCGCGCGAGGGCTACCATTCCCGCGTGCTTTCCGGAGCAGTTGTTGTGCACGCGTACCGGCTCCACCCCCGCCTCCGCGAGCTCGGCCCTGCTCCCCTCGTCAAAGGGTGCATGCGGCCCGCAGGCGAGGTCCTCCGCGTCCCACCCGAGCTTTGTCAGCATCCTCTGCGCCGTCTGCACGTGCCGGGGCTCGCCGGAGTGGGAGCCGCAGCACAGGGCGATCTCCTCCGCGGTGATACCGAATCGGTCCGCGGCCCCGTCCTCCACCAGCGCGAGCGCCTGGAACGGCTTTGCCGCGGAGCGGAAGAAGGTGACGGTGTCCGGCTCGCCCGCGCAGGCGCGTAGCCGCCCCTCCGCGTCGACCACCGCGACGTGCACCCGATGGCGCGACTCCACCACTCCGCCCCGCTCCACGTTCACCACGTTCTCTGCCATGGCCCGACCCGCTGATTCTCGTTGTGCTCCGCGCGCGACATCCTGCGAGAGCTGAAGATATGGGTGCCCGTTCCCCTCGTCCACCGCGGGGCTACAGCTGCGCCAGGTACGTTGCGATCAATCGAACCCCGATCAGGAGAAACACGCCCGCGAAGACGAGCGCGAGAGTTCTCGCCTCCAACCGCTGGTTGAGCCGGGTTCCCCACCCGACCGAAACCAGCGCCCCCAGAAACATCATCCCTCCCGCCGCTACGTCCACGTACCCCACCGCCGTGGGCGGACGCCCCGGCTCCCCGGCGCCGCTCACCATGTATGCGACGGTGCCGCCGATCGAGGTCAGTACGATGATCCCGATCGAGGTAGCGGCCACGCGGCGCACATCGATCCCCACCACCTGCAGCAGGAGGGGGATGGCGACGATCCCCCCGCCCACCCCGAGCAGTGCGGAAAAAAGACCGGTCGCAAAGCCAACCCCTGCCGTGATGGGAAGGGAGAGCCGCATCTCAACGTGGTGGTGCGCCTCGCCGCTGCGGGGCCGTTTCCGCACCAGCCGAACCGCGGAGAGCATCAGCAGAGCTCCGAAGGAGACCCTGAGCAGCGGCGCGGGGAGGATCGTCGCGAGCCGGGCGCCCAGGAGGGCGGCGAAGATCGACGCGCTTCCGATCGGCCACACCGCCCTCCATACCACCAGCCGGGCGCGGTGGAACGCGAACGCTCCCCGGATGGAGGTCGGGATGATCGCGAAGAGGCTGGTGGCGTGCGCCACGACCGTGGCGACGTCCGGACGGACGTGAACGCCGAACCAGGCAGGATTGGCGTAATAGAAGTAGAGGAAGGGAACCATCAGCACCCCGCCTCCAATCCCGATCAGCCCGGAAAGGATCCCCGCCACCAGACCGATGCCAAAGGTAGCGAGGGTCCCGACCGGCTCCATCAGCGAAGGGCCGTCCGCCTCCGGACTTCCGCGCTCCGGAAGAGCGCCTGCTGGTTGGGTGCCGCCCGCAACAGCTCCACCGCGGTTCGCACCACGCTGTCGTTGGCGTTGGCCCGCTCGGCCGCCACGGCGGGGCCGAAGCGCGCCTGAGCGATCTCCTGGGCAAGCTGAAGCGAGACAAAGTTCTGCGCTCCTTCGAATTGAGGCTGCGTCACCTCGACGCCGGCTTCACGGAGCCGGCGGAAGAGCTCGGCGCGCATGGCAGGCGTCACGGTGAAGTCGCGCGCCAGGTTCGGCTGGGAGCGGGAGTACTCGACCGCGTAGCGGAAGAGGACGTCATAGAAGCCGCGCCCGGACTTCGAAGCGGCCCGGAAGAACTCCTGCTCCGCGAGCGTGGCGGTGTCCTGCCTGACCAGCAGGTCCGGAACGATCCCGCCGCCGCCGTACACGACGCGCCCACCGTCGGTGCGGAAGGACTGCCGCTGGGCGGTGTCGGCCGCGATGCTGTCGGCGCTGGGGATCGGGACCCCTTCGTCCGAAACTACCACGTCGGCGACATCGGTCATCGGATCGCCGGGCGTACGCTCCTTCTGGATGGAACGCCCCACCGGTGTATACCACCGTCCGGTCGTCATCTTCAGGAAGTTGCCGCCGGAGAGCGGGAAGAGCGTCTGCACCGATCCCTTGCCGAAGGTGGTGGTTCCGAGCACCAGGGCCCGATCGTGGTCCTGCAGCGCACCAGCGACGATTTCCGCGGCGCTCGCGCTGTAGCCGTTGACCAGCACCACCATCGGCACGTTGGCGAGCAGCTCGCCCGAGCGGGCGCGGAAGGTCTCGGCTTCGCGCGGATCACGCGTGCGCGTCTCGACGATGGCGTCGCCCCGCTGCAGGAACAGGTCGGAGACGGAAACGCCCTGATCCAGCAGCCCTCCGGGATTGGTACGCAGATCCAGGATCAGGCGGGTCATACCCTGCCGCCTCAGCCGCTCGGCGGCGGTGCGGATCTCGCTGGTGGAGGTTTCACTGAAGACGTTCAGCTTGATCAGCCCCACGCCTTCGCTGACCATGTACGCGTACGGGACCGACTGCACGTGGATCTCCTCGCGCACGAGGCGGAAGGCGATCGGCTCCTCCACGCCGAAGCGGGCGATGCGGATGTTGACCGGCGTGCCCTTGGGCCCACGCAGCACCTTGACCGCCTGGTCGCTGGTCCAGCCGCGCGCCGACTGCCCCTCGATCTCGATGATCCGGTCGCCCGCGCGGACACCCGCTCGCTCGGCCGGCGTACCGGGGAGCGGCGCGACCACCGTCACCCACCCGTTGCGCTCGTCGATCGACATCCCGAGCCCGCCGTATTCTCCGGTGGTGCTGATACGGAGGTTGTTGTACTCCTCGGCGGATAGAAAGCTGGTGTGCGGGTCGCCCAGCTCGCGAAGCATCCCTTCGACGGCCTTCTGGTACAGCTCCGCGGGCTGCTGCGGATCCACGTAGCGCTGCGACACGTAGCGCAGCACCTCTTCGAAGACGCGGGGGCTGCCGAACGAGACCGGCTCCTGGGCGGAGCCGCGCTGCAGAAAGAGTCCTCCGGATACCATCGCAACGGCCGCAACAAGAGCGGGGGCGACCACCGTGCGCTTCATTTTCATCGAACCTCCGCGACTCCCTGAAGGGACAAAACGCGGCCCGGGTGCGGGCCGTGCCACCAGCTTTGATCTAGGTAAACCCGCGTCCGCGGAATGTTTCGGCGAAGCGCCCGGCAAGCTCCGAGCGGATGCGGAGCTCCACCTCACCCGGGGTCCCGTCCGCGTCGATGCATACGACGCCCCGCACCTCCTCCGCCAGCTCCCGGTACCCCTCGGCGACGCGGCGGTGAAAGTCCGCCCGCTCGCTCTCCATCCGGTCCGGCCGCTTGCCGGCGGAGCGCTGCCGCTGGGCGCCCCGCTCCGGATCGAGCCGCAGAAGCAGCGTCGCGTCCGGCTCGACGCCCCCGGTCGCGAACCGGTTGCAGCGGCGGACCTCGTCCAGCGGTAGGCCGCGCCCCGCCCCCTGGTAGGCGAGGGTGGAAA